>JBDTTK010000001.1:0-38275 GCA_039930685.1 Bryobacteraceae bacterium
GAATTCGCTTGCGGCAAGGGTTGAAACAAAGACTCGCCCCAGCTTGGAAAATAATCCGGGATGTTGGTCCGCGGGAACTTATCGAACACCTTGCACCGGTACGATTTCAGACCGGTGTCCATGCCGATCCAGAACGGCGAATTGGTGGAGAGCGCCAGGATGTGCGGCAAGAAGTAGCGCGCCGCGTTCATGATATGAATCTGCGTTTCGCGATCCTCGATGCCCACATGGACATGGAGCCCGAAGATCAGATTGCCGCGCGCAACCACCTTCATGTCTTCGACAATGGTGTAGTAGCGCTCGTCGGGATAGATCTGTTGCGTCCGCCAGTCGGAAAACGGGTGGGTTCCGGCCGCCGCCACCCGCAATCCGGCGTTGTAAGCGAGTCCGATGATCGACCGGCGCAGTCCCGTGATCTCCTCACGCGCCTGTTGAATGTTCGTGCAGATTCCGGTGCCAACCTCGATCACCGATTGGTGCATCTCGGCCTTGACGCGCTCCTGTAACAGCGTCTTTCCGTGCGCAATCAACTCAGCCCCGATGTGCGAACGCAGATCGCGCGTCACCGGATCGATGGTCTGGTATTCTTCCTCGATTCCGATTGTCAGACTGGGCTGCATCAACGCCTCCGTAGAATTCGACTTCAGGCTTCGGCCACCGCCGGCTTCCCATTCAGAAAATGCTGCCAGCGCATCTCGATGGGCTTCACATCCTTGAGCGCCTCTTCCACGGCGAACTCGGCCACGGCGTCCACGATCCAGGCAAAATTTTCGGGTCCGACAGAGGTGAACTCGGCGTCCGGTGCCGGGTTCAGAAAATCGATGGCGTACGGGATGCCGTTCTCCACTGCGAACTCGACGGTATTGAGATCATAGCCGAGCGCGCGGCACAGCGTGAGGCAATCCTTGATCACGCGGGCGTGCATCGCCGGTTCGATCGGTTTCGGGTCTTTCAGGTAGCGGTCCGCGTGCGGATTCCGCGGGTCGTACTGCATCACATGGACTTTCTGCTGGCCGACCACGTAGCACCGAAAGTAGTCCGTGAAGTCAACCGCCGTTTGCAGCGTCATACAGAGGTCGCCGGTATCGTTGTAGGCGCCAAAGAATTCCGCCGGCGAATGGACCTTGTACACGCTCTTCCACCCTCCGCCGCTGAACGGCTTCAGGAAGGCGGGAAAACCGATGTACTCGAAGATGTCGTCCCAATCCAGCGGATAAATCAGGTTCCGCATCGACTGGTCCGTCGTTCCCGGCGGATGCGAATGATGTGGCAGAACCACTGTTTTCGGCACGGCGACGCCGAGCTTCGAAGCGAGGGCATAGTTGAAGAACTTGTCGTCGGCGCCCCACCAGAAAGGGTTGTTGATGATCGTCGTGCCGGACAAGGCCGCGTTCTTCAGGTAGGCGCGATAGAACGGGATGTCATGCGAAATCCGATCGACGATCACGCGGTAGCCCGATGGCTCAGCCATCTTAACGCCGCCAATCTTGATGTGCTCCGCGGAAACGCCGTCCACATGCATTCCGTTAATCCGTTCCACCAGCGCGCCGGGGAACGTGTTTTCCATGCCGTAGATAACTCCGATTTTTCGCATATGCTCCCTGAATCGTAGCTGGCCTAGAAATACTTCTGTGCCATCTTCTCCCACACCGGCCAATCATGGTCAGCTCCGTCGCCCCAGATATCGAGCCAATGCGGAATGCCACGCGCGGCCATGATGTTCGCCAGGCGGATGTTCTCGTCGAGACAGATATCCCGCTCGGCCGTCGCCAGGATCATCTTGATCTGCTTGTATTGCTCCAGGAAGTGCTGGTCGTTCATCCCGGGCAGAAAATCCGGCGGGCAGTTGAAGTAGCAATTGTCGTCGTAATAACCGTCGAGGAACTGGTGCACGTCGAACGCGCCGCTCATGCTCACGCAGGCGGAAATCACTTCCGGATGCCGCAGCGCGAAATTCACCGCGTGATACCCGCCGAAGCTGCACCCCGTCACGCCGACCCGTGGACTGGAGTTGCGAGCCCGGATAAAGGGGAGCACCTCGTCGACCAGATATTGGTCGTATTGCACGTGCCTGGCCGCCCGGTCTCGCGGCGGCACCGCCTTGTTGTACCAGCTCTCGGCATCGACGCTGTCGACGCAGAAGGCCTGTAGCTGGCCGTTCTCATATTTGTCGCCGACGACTTCGATCATGCGCCGGCTCTCGTAGTCGAAGAACCGCCCCTGCGACGTCGGAAACACGATCATCGGCGGTCCGGCGTGACCGAAAATAAGAAGCTCCATGTCACGCCCCAGCCGCGGGCTAAACCACTTGTGATACTCGCGATTCATGCGTCTCCGATTCGTGAAATTTGATCTGCCCTGGCCGAAGGTTCCCTGCTGCTTACAGCTTGAGAAGCGAGCGCAGCCGTTTGGTCTGCACCCTACTCACTGGAATTTCCGTCTGTTTCTTATCGTCCATGCGCAACTGGTAGCTCGATTTGAACCACGGAATCACTTCGCGGATGCGATGAATGTTGACGAGGTACGAGCGGTGGACGCGCCAGAACATGTCAGGATCGAGATTCGACTGCAACTCCTCAATCGTCCGGTAGTTCGACTGCCCTTCGACATTCGCCGCCACGACCGTGATGAGGCCATCGTCGATCGTCGCGTAGACGACATCCTGCGCGTCAACGATAAAGTTGCGGTTGGCGCTTTTCACCAGTAGCTTAGTCCGTTGCTGACCCGGCTTCGGCGCCGCCGGAGCGGGTTCGGCCGCTGCCGCCTTGGCTTTTTGCGAAACCACTCGCTGGGCCCGTTCGATCGCCACGGCGAGACGCTCCGCGTCGACCGGCTTTAGCAAGTAATCGAGCGCCTCCAGACGGAACGCTTCGACCGCATATTGATCGAACGCAGTCGCCAGGATGAAGTGCGGCAACGGGATGTCTTTTTCCCGAAGTTTCCGGATCACGCCGATGCCATCGAGCCCCGGCATCTGGACGTCCAGAAAGACAATATCCGGCTCGATGTCTTCGATCAGCTTGACGGCTTCGAGGCCGTTCGAGCCGGTCGCGACCACCTCGATCTCGGGAAAATCCTTGAGGAGAAACGAGAGCTCTTCACGCGCAAGTTGCTCGTCGTCCACAAGGACGGCGGACATCGTCGCGGTCGCGCGTTGCAGCATGAAATGCTAGTATATCCTAGACGGTCAGGATCGCCTCAAACGCAAAAGAGGCTCGTTTGAACGGTACAGCAAAGCGTTCCGTGCTCGCCCGTTTCACACTTCACTCGCCCCAATTGGGAGCCGCAGGAGTCACCTAGCTTTGTCCTTAGAATCAACTGTTCGCATTGCGCCCGCCGACGGAAAACTCGGCGTTCTGATTCCCGGCATCGGAGCAGTTACCACAACATTTATCGCCGGCGTGGAGGCGATCAAGCGCGGACTGGCTCAGCCAATCGGCTCGCTGACCCAACTGGCAACCATCCGGCTCGGCAAACGGACCGACAATCGCACGCCGCGGATCAACGATTTTGTTCCCCTGGCGCAGTTGGATGATCTCGTGATCGGCGGCTGGGATATTTTTGAAGACAGCGCGTTCGAAGCCGCAGTGAACGCGCGCGTCCTCGATCGTCCGATTCTGGATCAACTCAAAGAACCGCTCTCGGCGATCAAGCCGATGAAAGCTGTTTTCGATTCGAATTACGTCAAGCGCATCAACGGGCCGAACGTCAAGACCGAAGGTACCTTGATGGACAAGGCGCATGCCTTGATGGAAGACATCGAGAACTTCCGCAAAGCGAACAACTGCTCGCGTATGGTCATGATCTGGTGCGGCTCCACCGAGGTGTTCCACAAGGCCGCGGCCGTTCACCAGTCGCTTGAAGCATTCGAAGCTGGCTTGATGAAGAACGATCCGGACATCGCGCCCAGCCAGGTGTACGCCTACGCCGCCATGAAGAGCGGCGTGCCGTTCGCCAACGGCGCGCCTAATCTTACCTCCGACATACCGGTGATTCTCGACATGGCGCGCGAGCGCTCCGTTCCGCTCTGCGGCAAGGACTTCAAAACCGGCCAGACCTTCATGAAGACGCTGCTGGCGCCGGGTTTCAAAGCCCGTATGCTCGGCATGTCCGGTTGGTTCTCTACCAACATCCTCGGCAATCGCGACGGCGAAGTCCTCGAGGATCCGGGGTCGTTCAAAACCAAGGAAGAAACCAAGCTCAGCGTCCTTGAGCAGATCCTGCAACCGAATCTATATCCGATGCTCTACAAGGACCTGTATCACGCGGTCCGCATCAACTATTACCCGCCGCGCGGCGACGCCAAAGAAGGCTGGGACAACATCGACATCTTCGGATGGCTCGGCTATCCGATGCAGATTAAGATCGATTTCCTCTGCCGCGATTCGATTCTCGCGGCCCCCCTGGTTCTCGATCTGATCCTCTTCATGGACCTCGCCCAACGAGCGGGAATGAAGGGCATCCAGGAATGGCTTTCGTTCTACTTCAAGGGGCCGATGACGGCTCCGGGATTGTATCCGGAGCATGACATCTTCATCCAACTGATGAAACTCAAGAACACTCTACGCTGGATGAAGAACGAAGATCTGATCACGCATCTCGGCCTTGAATACTACGATTGATTCGCACAAATAACGCATGAATTGCCTTGTGATCGGCGGCACGCTGTTCGTCGGCCGTCTTCTCGTTCAAGAACTCCTGAAGTCAGGCCACGACGTCACGGTCTTGCACCGTAAACCGAAGCATGACCTCGGCCGCAAGGTCAAAAACCTGCAGGCGGACCGCAATGACGCCGCCGCGATGAAGGCAGCTCTTGCCGGAAAGAGCTTCGACGTCGTGTTCGACAACGCGTACGACTGGGATCGCGGGACCACTGCGGCAAATGTCGAAGCCACGGTGCGCGCCATTCCGAACAAGCTGCACCGCTACGTCTTCATGTCAAGCGTCGCGGCCTACGGCGATGGCCTCAACCACCACGAAGGCGATGCCCTTGCCCCCGACGACGCGCCCGATCTCTACGTGCGGAATAAGGCCATGAGCGAGCGGGCCCTCTTCCGCCTGCACCATCGCGGAGGTCTTCCGCTCGTTACGCTGCGTCCGCCTTTCATCTACGGACCGGGCAACCCCTTTTACCGCGAGGCTTTCTTCTGGGACCGCCTGCGCGCGGGCCGCAGTATCGTCCTTCCCGGCGACGGACGTCGCCTCATGCAGTTCGTCTATGTGCGCGATCTGGTGGTCGCGATGCTTCGCGTATTAGACGAGCAGGCCGCCGTCGGCCATGCGTTCAACATCGCGAACTCCCGTCCCCTGTCGCAAACCGAAGCCGTCGAGGCGTTCGGCGCGGCCTGCGGAAAGAAAGTGCAGTTCGTACGTGTGCCGCGTGAACGGATGCTCCGCGCCGGCGGTCATCCAATGGGTCCCAAGCTCTACTTCGCCGAATACTACGACATGCCGCCGATCACGCAGATTACGGCGAAGGCGCAGCGTGTCCTCAAATTCAAGCCGACGGATTTCGCTTCGGGCCTGAAGGAAACCTACAAGTGGTATCTGCGGCACCGCGCGTGGCCGGAACCGGATTATCTGTTCGAAGACGAAATGCTCGAGAAGGCTCCGCGGGTTCCGGTGCTGAGCGCGGCGCGCTAACTCGACGCCCGCACTTGCGCGAGCCGGGCTTTGAGTTCCGGCGAGAGCACCGCTTCCACTTCCGGAGTGATCAGGCCGACTCCGTCCAAATCCTGAACGTGCACCTGATCCTTCAAGCGAAAGCTGGTCAGTTTCATGGTGACGAGATCGGCGATCGGCGCGATGCACAACCCCTGCGCGCTCCGGAATGGTGCCCGGATCTCAGGAATCGGCTCCAGATACTCGGGTCTCACCTTCTCCGCAGCAAACACCAGGTGGATTGCGCTACGAGCCTTCGGGTCCTTGGCGTCGACCAGCATGTCAACCCCGGCTATGTGGCGATACTTGAATCCGAACGCTTCGACTGCCTTGCGGATCCGGTCAAGATCGGCGCGGCGGACGGCAACGTCAACGTCCCGCGTCAGCCGGGCATCGATTGGACTTCGCGTGTCCACGTGGATGTACGTGGCAAGGCCGCCGATGATCTGATAGGGAATACCCGCCTTCTCGAAGGCGTCAGCCACGCGTTTCGCGGAATCGACTAGTTGATCCACTCGTTCTTCAAAGAAAGTGTTCATTGCGGCGGATTCTTCTCAATCCTTGCACACTTCCGCCATCGCTTTCGCCGTATTCGCGTGGATCGTCACCGTGTCGTCCACGTTCACAGCGTACCCGCCCGCGAGCGTCGAAGCCACTGGAACGCCGCGCGCTTTCGCCAACCGGAACACCGTCTCGTCCCGCTGACGCAAACCCGCGATGGTTAGATTCAGGCCCCCCAGTTGATCCTCCCGATACGGATCCGTGCCGCCCACGTACATCATCAAATCTGGTCTGAAATTCTCCAGCCCGCACCGGACCCCGATCTCGAGTTTCTCAAGATACTCCTCATCGCCGACGCCGTCCGCCAAGTGAATATCGACCGTCGACGGCGGCTTCTCGTAGGGATAGTTATTGAGCTGATGGATCGACAGCGTGTACACGCTTGGGTCGGAGGCAAAGATGCCGGCGGTTCCGTTGCCATGGTGGACATCTACGTCGACCACCATCGCCTTGCGGATCGCGCCTTCCTGTTGGAGCTTGCGAATGGCGGCGCCGACATCGTGAATCGCGCAAAAGCCTTCTCCGTGGCCCGGAAACGCATGATGAAATCCGCCGCCGATGTTGAATGCGAATCCGGATCGCAGCGCCTCTCGCGCCGCCAGCGTCGTGCCTCCTGCCGCCAGCCAGAATGCATCGACCATCCTTTGCGAATACGGAATCTCCAGCTTCATCAACTCGTGATACCCCAACGTCCCGTCGCGGAGTTTGATGACCCATGCCCGATCGTGAACGAGCAACAAATCCTCGTCCGACGCCGGCTCTGGCGTCAGGAAGTCCTCTTCCGTGGCGAAACCGTCTTCGAGCAATCGCTCGCGGATCAGCCTGTACTTCTCTGACGGGAACACATGCGCTCCCAAACAGAGGTCGTATCCTTCGTGATAAATCAGCTTGAACGGAAGCATCTTTCGAATCCGGCGCGTTCTATAGCCCCGGCCGTCCCCCCCACCGACTGTAACCCTGCGATCAGCCCAACCGCATAGACATCTTCCGCCGAACAGCCTCGCGACAGATCGTGAAACGGTTTGGCGAGACCCTGGAGTAACGGTCCGAACGCGGCCGCGTCTCCGAGCCGCTCCACCAACTTGTACGCGATATTTGCGGACGTGAGGTCCGGGAAAATTAAGGTGTTCGCGCGCCCCGCTACCGGCGACCCCGGCGCCTTGGACGCTCCTATCGCCGCGACGAGCGCCGCGTCCGCCTGCAGTTCGCCGTCAACCAGCAACTCCGGCGCTCGCTCGCGAATGCGCCGCGTCGCCTCGGTTACCTTGTCGATATGGGCGTGGCTGGCGCTCCCCCGGGTCGAGAAGCTGAGCATCGCCACTCGCGGCTCCACTTCCAGAAGCACGCGGACATTGGCTGCCGTCTCCATCGCGACCTCCGTCAACTGCTCGACATCCGGGTCGATCACGATTCCGCCATCGGCAAATGCCAGCACGCCGTCACACCCAAACCGCCGATCCCGAACGCACATCAGGAAACAGCTCGAAATCGTCCGGACGCCTTTCGCCAGTCCGATGCACTGCAACGCCGCGCGGACCGTGTCCGCCGTCGTATTCGCGGCTCCTCCAACGCCGGCGTCGGCATCCCCGGCCGCCACCATCAGCGCCGCGTGATAGAGCGGATCTCTCGCCGTGGACGCGGCCTGTTCGCGCGAAACTCCTTTTGCCCCGCGCCGCGCGTAATACAGGTCCGCATATTCTTCCGGCGGACCGTCCGAACTCAGCAGCACTGGATCGACGAGGCCTTCCTCCGCCAGCCTGCCCACGGCTTCCTGGACCCGCGAGTCATGCCCTTCCGGAAAAACGATGCGCGGCCGGCGCGGCAATTTCCGCAAATGAGTCCGAAATCGCTCCAGCAGATCGCGCGCGGACTCTGGAAGCGTCGTGTCGGCTGTGGTCGCAACTCGCACTATGGTTCCCGTATCTCGAGTCCAGGCGGCGCCACATCCAGCAGATGGCGCGCGTTCCAACTCAACAGCACCTGCCCTCCCGCCTCCAATGTCGAAAGCGCGATCACCGAGTCGAAGACGCGCGCGCCCCACTGGCCGCGGCTAACCCGGCTCCGCAGGGTCGCCCAAACGGTATCGCGCGTCATGCCCACAATCCGGTGAGTCCCAAAATTTAACTTAAGCAGTTCCTCGGCTTTCGGAGGCGCAATCCCATGTGGCTTCGGCAGCCGGGTCAGAACCGCGTAGCACTCCAGCAGCGCGTGGGCGGTGAGGATCAATTCGCCATTGTCCTTATCGCATTCCGCTTTCGCCGCCAAGGTCCTATCATGCCTGGGGTGGGCAGCCAGCACCAGCGGAACAAGGCAGCTCGCGTCCAGTCCGTACTTCACTACTGCCCGCTCGCCCCTTTTGCCAGGTCGCGGATACCGGATTCGGCTACGCCCTCCAGTACTCCTTCGACCGCCTTCAAGTCGAGCGGCGGAGCGCCCTGCGGCGGAATGGCCACCCAAACAGTGCCTCTCTTTTCAAAACGGGCGTCGTCGCCTTCCGGAGATACAGCGGCAATCTCGAGCACGCCAAATCGATAGCGAAGCTCCAGCGGAGTCCCCGACTGCCAGCCCGCCTCGTCCCGAATTGCCTTTGGAATCACGATCCGCCCTAGCTTATCAATGGAAGATGTCATGGTAAACAATTGCCAGAATCAATGATATCACTGCCTTGGCGTCCCCAACTCAAAAATGGCTTGACCTTCGATTAGGTCATACGTACAATTGAAACGAACGTATGACCGATACGAAGTCGAAGATCCTCGATGCGGCCGAGCGCCTGTTTGCCCTCGACGGAATCGACGGAACCTCACTCCGCGATATCACTCGCGACGCCGGAGTGAACCTGGCCGCCGTCAACTATCACTTCCAGTCACGCGAGTCGCTGATTTCGGCTGTCATCGCCCGCCGGATTCTGCCCGTAAACGAGCGCCGCATCCAAATGCTCGACGCCTACGAAGCCAACGGACCTGCGACGCCTGAGCAGATCGCGGAAGCCTTCCTGCTCCCCGTCCTCGAGGCCGGAGCTGAACACCAGAACATGCGCCCTATGATGGGCCGCATGCTCGCCGCTCCCAACGAGTTCCTACACCGGATCTTCAAGACCCACCTCGCGGCCATCGGACAGCGCTTCCTCGAATCCTTGAGCAGGTCGCTGCCGGACTTGCCGAAACAGGATTTGGTCTGGCGGCTCCACTTTATGGTGGGCGTGATGGCGCACGTGATCGCCTGGTCCGGGGTTTTGTCCACGATAACCGACGGAATGTGCGACGTCAAAGACACCAACGCACTGACGCGGCGGATGGTCGCGTTCGTCGCCGCCGGCTTGAAGGCGCCCGCCACAAATCATGAAGGTTGATGCTATGCGCTTCTTACTAGGACTTACGCTCGCACTTACGGCCTGCGCGGAGACCATTCCGCTCAGCCTGCAAAAGGCAGTCGAGATCGCGCTGGCCCCCGACGGAGCCGCCCGCGCCCAACTGGCCGCCGAGCAGATCCGGGCCGCGGATGCGAGGGCCAAGCAGGCGCGAGCCGCATTGCTCCCCAACGTCGACGGCTCATTGAACTATCGGAACCAGACCACCAACCTGGGCGCGTTCGGTATTCAGTTCCCCTCGATTCCCGGCTTCCAGTTCGCCCAAATCGTCGGACCGTTCAGTGTGTACGACCTGCGCGGAAACGTGACGCAGTCGGTGTTCGACTTCTCCTCGATCCGGCGCTTTCAAGCCGGAAAACTGGGCATCGCCACAGCAAAGGCGGACAATCAGGCCGCGCGCGATGCAGTGGCTGATGGAGTCGCCCGAGCCTACCTGGCGGCGCTCAGAACCGAGGCCTCCCGCGACACCCAAAAGGCCAACGTCGAACTGTCGGAGGCGCTCCTCCGTCTCGCGCAATCGCAGAAGAACGCCGGAACTGGGTTGGCCATTGAGGTCACCCGCGCCCAGGTGCAACTCGCCAACGACAAACAGCGCCTGGTCGTCGCGACCAGTGAGGTCGAGCGGGCACACCTCCAATTGCTCAGAGTCATGGGCTTGAAACTCGAGGCCGCGCCGGAACTCACCGACAAGATGATCTACCAGCCAGTCGACCCGGCCGAAACGGCGAAGGCCCTCGACACCGCGCGCGAGAAACGCGCCGAACTCGATGCCCAGTTCAAACGGGTCGAAACCGCGCGGCTCAACTACAGCGCAAGCAAGTTCGAGAGGCTGCCGACGGTCGGCTTCTTCGCGGACTACGGCACCATCGGCTCTTCCGCCGCCGACGCGCATCCGACCTACACCTATGGCATGTCCATACGGGTGCCGCTTTACAACGGCGGGCGAACCGATGCGCGCCGCGCCGAAAGCGCCTCACTGCTTCGCAGCGAAGAGATTCGCGGCCGCGACCTGCGCAATCAGATCGACCTCGAGGTCCGCCTGGCGCTCGAGGATCTGCGCTCCGCTGCCGGACAGGTCGATGTTTCCAAGGAAGGCCTGCAGTTGGCCGAGAACGAACTCGCGCAGGCCCGTCGGCGTTACGAAGGCGGCGTGGCAAACAGTATCGAAGTCACTGACGCGCAGACCAGGCTGCAACGCGCCCGCGACAACCAGATCGCGGCTATCTACAATCACAACCTCGCCCGCATCGAACTTGCGTCGGCGACCGGCAAGATCCAGGAATCCCTCGTTCACTAGAAACAAGTCAGGCGCAACCACATGGCAAAACGAATTATCCCCATCCTTCTTCTGCTCGCCGTCGCCGGCGGCGCCTATTGGTATTGGCGCTCAATCAAGGAGGCCGAAGCGAACGGCCACATTCGCATTTCGGGCAACATCGAGATGACGCAGATCGACATCTCATTCAAGGTTCCCGGCAAACTGATCGAGCTCGCCGTCAAAGAGGGCGACGCCGTCAAGAAGGGGCAGTTGATCGCCCGCATCGACCGCGGCCAAATGGATCGCCAGAAGGAGCGCGATCAGGCTACCGTCGACATGGCTGAAAACGGTCTCACCACGCTCAACACCAGCATTCAGTATCAGAAGGCGACCATCGACGGAGACATCGAGTTGAAGAAAGCGCAGGTCGCTCAGGCGGATGCGCGGTTGCGAGAACTGCAGGCCGGTTCACGCTCGCAGGAGATCAACCAGGCGCAATCCGCCGTCGCCAACGCCCGCACACAAGCAGAGAACGCAAAGCTCGATTGGGATCGCGCGCAGAAGCTCTACAAGAACGAAGACATCTCGACCTCGCAGTTCGACCAGGCACGCACTAGGTTCCAAAGCACCCAGGCCTTGCTGCAGCAGGCGGAACAGCAACTCGCCCTCGTGAAGGAAGGGCCTCGAAAAGAAGAGATCGCCATGGCGCGGGCGCAGGTCGAGCAGGCGCGTGCCTCCGTCAAACTCGCGGAAGCCAATCGCCTGGACCTAAAACGCCGGGAACAGGAAATAGGCGCGCGCCGCGCCGAGATCGAGCGCAACAAAGCGCAACTCGCCATGACGCAGACGCAGATCAACGACACCGAAGTCTATTCGCCGGTCGACGGCGTGGTCCTCGTCAAGAGCGCGGAGCAGGGCGAGATCGTTGCGGCCGGTGCCACCGTCGTGACGATCGGCGATGTCGAACACCCCTGGCTTCGCGCGTACATCAATGAGCGGGATCTTGACCGCGTCAAACTCGGCGCAAAGGTTCGTCTCAGTTCGGACTCGCGCAGCGGCAAGGAATACGAGGGGCGGATCAGCTTCATCGCGTCAGAGGCGGAGTTTACGCCGAAGCAGATCCAGACCAACGAGGAGCGCGTCAAGCTGGTTTACCGCATCAAAGTTGATGTCGCGAATCCGAATCATGAACTGAAGAGCAATATGCCGGTCGACGGAGAGATCCAACTGTGACCGCGGCCCCGCCGATCATCGAAATTCGGGGCGTGACGCGCAAGTTCGGCGCGCTCACCGCTGTCGATCACCTGGATCTCGTGATCCCGCGCGGGGAGATCTTCGGTCTCGTCGGGCCGGACGGCGCGGGCAAGACGACGACGCTGCGCATGCTGTGCGGTTTGATGGACCCCACCGAAGGCCAGATCATGGTCGCCGGCGAGGACGTCGCCAAGAACGTGGACGCCGTACGCGACCAGATCGGTTATATGGCGCAGCGGTTCGGCCTCTATTCCGACCTGACGGTTGAAGAGAACATGGCGTTCTACGGCGACCTGTTCGGCGTCGTAGGCAAGCCGCGCGAGGATCTGATGGCGCAGCTTCTCCGCATGACGCGCATGGAGCCTTTCCGGAAGCGTCCGGCGGGCAAGCTCTCAGGCGGCATGAAACAGAAGCTGGCTCTCATGTGTACGCTGCTGCATCACCCTCAGATTCTGTTTCTCGACGAACCGACAAATGGCGTGGATCCGGTTTCGCGCCGTGACTTCTGGGCGATCCTGTACCAGCTCGTCAAGGATGGCCTCACCGTCTTCGTCACGACCGCGTACCTCGACGAAGCGGAGCGCTGCAACCGGGTTGGCTTGATGCATCGCGGGAAGCTGATCGAGTGCGACGCGCCACAACGTCTGCGGCGGAGCTTGAAAGAACCCTTCTTCACGGTAAGCGGTGACCAGCTGCATGCCGTCCGCGATGCGCTCCGGGCGCGGCCTGACGTTCTCAGTGCAGAGCCATCCGGACCTCGTCTGCACCTCTTCCTGACTACGACGGCGCCGCCGATTGAAGTCATCCGTGGCGCGATGCCCTTCCCCGCCGTCTTCGAACCCGCGACGCCGTCCCTCGAGGATGTGTTCATCGCGCTCGTGAGCAAACAGGAGTTGCCGCATGCAGCCTAACGCGTCCGCGGTCGAGATACGTGACCTCGTCAAACGCTTCGGCGACTTCGTCGCGGTCGACCACGTGAACCTGACGGTGGCGCGCGGCGAGATCTTCGGGTTCCTCGGACCGAATGGAGCGGGCAAATCGACGACGATCCGCATCCTCTGCGGCCTGCTCGAACCAACCAGTGGAAGCGCCAGCGTCGGCGGCTTCGATGTGCGCACGCAATCGGAGGAGATCAAGCAGCACATCGGCTACATGACCCAGAAGTTCTCGCTCTACGACGACCTGACGGTCGAAGAGAACATCGACTTCTTCAGCGGCATCTATGGCGTGCCGCGCGCGACGAGGGCCGATCGCAAGGAGTATGTGCTCCGGATGGCGGGCCTCGAGGACCGCCGCGGCGACAAGACCGCGCTGCTCGCCGGCGGCTGGAAGCAGCGGCTGGCGCTCGGCTGCGCCATTCTTCACGAACCTCCGATCCTGTTCCTCGACGAGCCTACCTCGGGAGTCGATCCGATTGCGCGGCGCCGGTTCTGGGAGCTGATCTATTCGTTGTCCGCCGCCGGGCACACGATCTTCGTATCGACGCATTATATGGATGAAGCGGAGTACTGCAACCGGTCCGCCCTGATGTACCGCGGCAAGGTGGTCGCGCTCGGCTCTCCAGCGGAGTTGAAGGCGCAGCTTTCCGACCATAAGCTGCTGTATGTCGAAAGCTCGGACCTGCGCGACGCCATGACCGCGCTCCAAGCGGCGCCCGGCGTCATCGACACGGCGGTGTTCGGCGGCGGACTCCACGTCGACGTCCGTGATGTCGTCGAAGGAGAACGCGCGGTACGCGAAGCCTTGGAAAAGGCCGGTGTCGATGTGGTGGTTGTCCAGCAGATTGAGCCATCGATGGAGGATGTCTTCGTCGCGTTGATCGAGCGCGAGGAGAAGGCGCTCGCGGAGGCCGCGCGATGAACTGGATCCGCCTCCGCGCCATTGCCCGTAAGGAACTCCTGCATATTGTCCGCGACGCCCGAAGCCTGGCTCTCGCCCTGGCTTTGCCTCTGGTCATGCTGGTGCTCTTCGGCTATGCGCTGAGCCTGGACGTGGACCGGATCAGCACAATCGTCCTCGATCGCGACCAGACGCCGCAGAGCCGCGACCTGATTCAGCAACTCGCTGGTTCGAACTACTTCGAGGTCCGTGGCTATGCCGCCAACTACGCCGAGACCGAGAAATGCATCAACCAGTCGAAATGCCTGATGGCGGTGATCGTATCGGAACAGTTCGGAGCCGACCTGCTCGCCGGGCGCGAGGCGCAAGTACAGGTGCTGCTCGACGGAAGCGACTCGAACACGGCGACCATTGCGCAGGCGTACGTCAACGGCCTGATGGCAAACTACCAGCTCACCTTGCGCAACGCCGCGCAGATGCAGCGCGGGGGAGGCAAGATGCGGCCCGCGGTCGACGCGCGCGTCCGCGTCTGGTACAACACCGATCTCAAATCGCGGAACTACATCGTGCCTGGGCTGATCGCCGTGATCATCATGATCATCGCGGCGCTGCTGACTTCGTTGACGATCGCCCGGGAATGGGAGAACGGCACCATGGAGCAACTGCTGTCGACGCCGGCGCGTCCGGCCGAGATCGTGCTCGGGAAGTTGAGTGCCTTCTTCCTGGTGGGCGTATTCGACATGGCGGTGTGCCTGATCATCGGCATCTTCTTCTTTGACGTCCCGATGCGGGGCAACACGTTCCTCCTGCTCTTCACCTGTTTCGTGTTTCTGTTTGGAGCGCTGTGCTGGGGGGTGTTCCTCTCGGCCGCGACCAGAAACCAGTTGGTCGCCTACCAAATGGGGACGCTCACTTCGTTCTTGCCGGCGTTTCTGCTCTCGGGCTTTCTGTACTCGGTTGAGAACATGCCGATTCCGATTCAGTTGATCTCCGCCGTCGTACCCGCGCGGTACTTCATCTCCGCGATGAAGGGCATCTTCCTGAAGGGCATCGGCCTGCGTCTGCTTTGGTTTGAGATTACGTTGCTGATTGTGTATGGCGGACTTGTGTTCATTGCGGCGACGCGCAAGATGCGTCAAAAGATCGCGTAGGGGAATATCATGCTGGAACGAATTCTGGTCATCGTCCGCAAGGAGCTCCGGCAGGCGCTGCGCGAACCGCGCATGCGCATGATGCTGCTGGTGCCGCCGGTCGTCCAACTGCTGGTCTTCGGATTCGCGGTCAATCTCGACGTGGAGCACGCCCGCATTGCGTGGATGGACGCCGATCACACGCCACAGAGCCGCGAGCTGCGCTCGGCATTCGAAGGGTCTGGGCGCTTCAAGGTGATCGCGACCATCGACACCGACCAGCAGATGAACGACATCATGGACCGAGGCAAGGTGGACGGCGTCATTCGTATGCTCCCCGGGTTCGGCCGGGACCTCGCGCGAGGCCGCGAAACGGAAGTGCAGATTCTCGTTGACGGAACCGATTCGAATACGGCGTCGATCGTGACGAACTATGCGAGCCAGGCGATCGCCCGCTTCTCGGCCGAGAAACTCGGCGAGCAGCAACGGCGGAGCCTGATCGCGCGAACCATCTCGACCGGCGCGCCGATTGGAGGCGCATTGCCGAACCTTTCCGCGCGCACGCGAGTCTGGTTCAACGAGGATCTCAAGAGCAGGAATTACTTCATTCCAGGCGTCATCGTCAACATCATCACGCTGGTGACGCTCTCTTTGACCGCCATGGCAATCGTGCGCGAAAAAGAGATCGGCACCATGGAGCAGCTGATGGTGACGCCCATCCGGCCCTTCGAATTGATCCTCGGCAAGACGGTTCCCTTCGCGTTGATCGGGTTCTTCGATACTCTGCTCGTGGTCGCGGCGGCGCTCGCGATCTTTCACGTTCCGTTCCGCGGCAACTTTTTTCTGTTGCTGCTTTGCGCCGGACTGTTTCTGCTGACGACGCTCGGCGCCGGGCTGTTCGTGTCGACCGTTTGCCGGACACAGCAGCAGGCGATGATGTCGACCTTCCTGTTCTTCATGCCGTTCTTCCTGCTGAGCGGCTTCACGTTTCCAGTGCGCAACATGCCGCTCGCGGCGCAGTATTTCACGTATCTGAATCCGGTGCGGTATTTCGTCGAGATTGTTCGCGCGATCTTCCTGAAAGGCGCGGGCATCGAGACGCTGTGGCCACAGATGCTTTCGCTCTTGGTCTTCGGCGTGACGATCCTGACGATGAGCGTGATGCGGTTCCACAAAAAGCTGGACTAGGTTGGCGCCCGCGTGCGAGAGTCGACGTCGACCGCGACGAAACGAAGCCAGAATGCGGAAGCGGGCTTTGCGCAAAACGAAGCCAATTTGGCGTAAGCCCCGTGTTTCATGCCACTTGGGTTCGATGAACTGGCGAGGCGTACCGGTTCGAAGCCCTGGTCGTGGCGATTTGCGAAACGAAGCCAGATTTCATCGGACAGACTTCTCCCTGGAATTTTGCGAAACGAAGCCAGACTTGACGGCGCCAGGAGCACGAAACGAAGCCAGAAATCTACGCGAACGGGTGGCGGTCCGCGGTCCATGGACTCATTCGTGGACTGCAAGCCTTGACTGCGGCTCGACAGGCTGTTTTGATTCATGGGCCCGGCTCCACTAGATACTCCGTTCCTCGTATAGCACGCGAGTTGCGCGGTCGCGCCCGGAAAAGGGCCTAACTGATTGAAGGAATTGGGCTCGCTCGGCTGTGACCCGGAGGCTGAAGCAAGGCGACACATAGTTCAGAGCCGTTGTAGCAAGTGTTGGCAAAGGCGCTCTGGGATAATCCGCTACAAATGATCTTCGCGAGGCAAGTTTCACGCGTTTGGGGCATGAGTGTCCTGATGACGGGCCGTTTGGGAATGCTCCTCCTGCTGGCGGTCCCTGCCTTTGCGCAAACCAAAGGGATTGGGGACATTTCGTTTTCCGTGCCCGAGGGCTACACCTACGAGTTCAAGCCGGGCGACGATCACGCGACGATGGGTTTCATTGCCGGGCAGACGTTCTGCGTTGTGGTGATCTATCGGGCCATGCCATCGAGCGGGAATGCCGAAGGGGATTTCAAGGCCATTTGGACGCGGTTGCTGAGCAAGAGCGCCGGACCGGGGCTGCCGAATCCGATCTACGACTTCCAGTCGCAAGTTGGCTATCAGGGGAAGCAGAGCGGATCGCCAAGTGTCGATGGGCGCACCTACCTTTGGCTGTACACGCTTGAATCCGGGCAGGGAGTGATTCCGATTGTCGTGTTAACAACGGGGCGGGTGATGTTCGACCAGCAGCAAGCGGTGGTGAAGCGATTCGCGGAAGGGGTCCGGCAGGGGCCGGTGGAGGCGCAGGCAGCGAAGACCACGATCCATGTCGCAGATCTCGCCGGAGAATGGCGGCACGGCGCGAGTAGCGTCGCCGACTATGTGAACCGATCCACGGGAGCGTTCTCCTCGACGTCAACGGTCTTCTACGGAGAGACCTATGAGATCGCCGCCGACGGCCGTTACACGTACCGCTTTCAGGGCCGCGCCAACAATCACACGGTACGCGAGGGGAGCAGCGGGGTGGTCGAGATGGGCGGCGAATTCGTGGTGTTCCGCGACATTCCGGGTACGCGAGTGCGGAAATATCGCTTCATCAACTATCAACCCGCAATTGGCGGGTCGACGGTCTTGACGCTGCTGCCGAGCGATTATCCAGTGAACAGTTCGAACCTGGGGCTTTACGGCGAGCAGTGGGTGCGCGCGGCAACCGGCAAGTAGGTGCGGGAAGCGCGCGGCGCGGGCCGTCCGGTTTCCAGTACAGTCTTCTATGCGGACGGGTTAGGACTCGGCGATCCGCGTGGAGTGACTGGTGATGAAAACCGGGGTGGTGGCGGGTCCGCCTGAAGCAGGCGGGCTGAACGGGTACTTACTCAAGAGCACGGTTGTGGCGGCGCTCGGCGGCTTGCTGTTCGGCTTCGATACGGCGGTGATCGCGGGAACGACGCGCGATCTGACGGCCGTCTTCCAATTGACTCCGGGGTCGCTGGGGCTCACGGTTGCAAGCGCGCTATGGGGAACCATCGTGGGTGCGCTGCTCGCGGGGATTCCAGGCGACCGGTACGGCCGACGGGACAGCCTGCGGGCGATGGCGGTGCTGTATGTGCTGTCGGCGTGCGGGTCTGCGGTGGCGTGGGATTGGTATTCGCTGGTGTTCTTCCGATTCATCGGAGGCCTGGGGATCGGCGGATCGTCGGTGCTCGGTCCGATGTATATCGCGGAGATCGCTCCGGCGAAGTGGCGGGGGCGGCTGGTGGGATTCTTCCAGTTCAACGTGGTGTTCGGCATTCTGCTCGCGTACTTCTCGAACTACCTGCTCGGCGAGATGCAGCTTGGCGCGGCGGAATGGCGATGGAAGCTGGGCGTGTCGGCCGGACCGGCCTTGCTGTTCCTGTTGATGCTGGTGACCATTCCCCGGAGCCCGAGGTGGCTGGCAAAACAGCAAAGGGTGCCGGAGGCGCGGGAGGTCCTGCGGCTGATCGGCGAGCCGGAGTACGAGCGGGAACTGACCGAGATTGTGCGGTCGATCGATGCGGAACACGGTCATGCGAGCGAGGCGCTGTTCACGCGGAAGCATCGGCTGCCGATTTTTCTCGCGGTGTCGATCGGAATGTTCAATCAGCTTTCGGGGATCAACGCGATCCTGTATTACCTGAACGACATCTTCCAGCGAGCCGGATTCGACAAGGTATCGGGAGACTTGCAGGCGGTGGCGGTAGGGGGTACCAACCTGCTGTTCACGATGATCGCGATGTCGATCATCGACCGGGTGGGACGAAGGACGCTGTTGCTGATAGGGTCGGTGGGAACGGCGGCGTGCCTCGGAGGCGTGGCGGCGATTTTCATCTCGGGTACCAATGGGCACCTGCTGATCTGGCTGCTGATCGGCTACATCGCGTTCTTCGCGTTTTCGCAGGGAGCGGTGATCTGGGTGTATATCAGCGAGGTGTTTCCCAATGCGGTCCGGGCGAAGGGGCTGAGCCTGGGTAGCTTCACGCACTGGTTCATGAACGCGCTGATTTCGGGGCTCTTTCCGTTAATGGCGGCGGCGTCGGGCGGGATTCCGTTCGTGTTTTTCGCGGCGATGATGGCGGTCCAGTTCTTTGTGGTGTTCGCGATCTATCCGGAGACGAAGGGCGTTTCGCTTGAGGAGATGCAGGCGAAGCTGGAGGCGGGTCCGGATTTCACTTAGGCCCAAAACTTCCCCGGCAGAGGGGACAGTCCCCGTAAAACAGGCAAAGGGCTGATATCATTTTCGCGGGAGTACGCCAATGTCGTTGAATCGTCGTGAGTTGATCGCGGGAGCGGCGCTGGGCGCGTCGGTGCGGACCGGGTTTGCGGCACGGTCCGCGTATACGGCCAAGCCGAAGACGGGTCCGTCGATGGAGGAGCTGGAGCGGGCGGCGGCGCTGCCGGTGTTGAAGCGCGACGGGTTGGACAAGCCGGTCGTCATTCGGTCCGTCGAGTTGCTCAAGCAAGACAAAGATTACTTCGTCCGGGTCCGGTCGGCCGACGGCGCGGAAGGCGTTTCGGTCTGCAATCCGCCGCGCGCGGATTACCTCGACCGAATCTTCAAGGACCTGGTGGCGCCGGTGTTTCTCAAGAAGGACGCTCGCGATCTCGAGGACCTGCTGTGGCAATGTTACCGGCATGGCGACAACTACAAGTTGTACGGCATTGCGCTGTGGAGTCCGCTGGCGTGGGTCGAGATGGCCGTGCTCGACATGCTGGGGCGGATCAACGGAAAGCCGATCGGGCAATTGATCGGCGACGTGCGGCGCAAGGACATTGCGGTGTATGTGGCGAGCGGGCGGCGTGATTCCACGCCATCGCAGGAGATCGAGTACCTGCAGTCGCTGGTCGAGCAGTCGAAGGCAAAGGCATTGAAGTTCCGGGTCGGCGGACGCATGAGCCGCAATGCGGATGCCATGCCGGGGCGAACGGAGACGCTGATTCCGCTGGTGCGGAAGACGTTCGGCGACAGCTTCGATCTGCACGCGGATTCGAATTCAAGCTACGACCCGGCGCATGCGATTCCGGTGGGGCGGATGCTTGAAGACAACGGCTATGTGTATTACGAAGAGCCGTGCGAGTTCGACGCGTTGGGCGACACGAAGAAGGTGCGGGATGCGCTGGCGATTCCGATTGCGCAGGGGGAGCAGGAATATAGCGAGTGGCGTTTCCGGTGGTCGATTGCGAATCGGGTGCAGGACATCGTGCAGCCGGATCTGTTTTATTACGGCGGCCTGATCCGGTCCATGCGCGTGGCACGGATGGCGGCGGTGGCGAAGATGCCGACGACGTGCCACATTTCGGGCGGGTTCGGGTTCGTGTACATGCTGCATTTCGCGAGCGTGGTTCCGGATATCGGAAAGTATCAGGAATACAAGCTGGGAATGGAGAAATACGGAGGATGGTTCGATCCACCGATCGCAGTGAAGGACGGGCGGATGAGCGTTCCGAAGGGTCCGGGGGTCGGGATCAAGGACCCGGCGGGGTTGTTAAAGGGAGCTAAGATGGTGTAAATACTGCCGAAAGACCGGGATCTCCCGGAATTCGGCGAGCCTATCCGCCATCTGGACGTCGGGCTCAACGCGTTAAACCCTTGTACCAGGACTTATTAGAATTTTTCCCCGACGAAATTCCCGAAACAATTCCTGACCGGTTAGTATCTTCGTGACGATGGCGATCTCGAAGGCACTATCTTCACTTGCAGTTGGTTTTAGCATTTTCTTCTTGATGACCGCGTCGGCGGTGGGAGCTACTCCGCCGAGAGCATCAGGGCTGGATGCGATCCGCTTCGAACCGCAAAACAATGCGGGCAGGCCCGCGACGTTCATGGCGCGGCGAAACGGATTCACCGTGTCGCTGGACGGCCGCGGCGTCGAAATCCGATCGGCGAACGCCGCGCCGATCCGTATCGCCTTTGAAGGCGCGAATGGGAATGTCACGCCCACGACGATGACCCGCCTACCCGGCGTGAGCAACTACATTATCGGGAAAACGCCGTCGCAGTGGCGCCTGAACGTGCCGAATTTCTCGGGCGTACGATACGCCGGGATCTACAAGGGAATCGATCTGGTTTTCTATGGCAACGGAGACGAACTCGAGTACGACTGGGTTGTTGCGAGCGGAGCGGACCTTTCGCAGATCCGAATGAAGGTGGAAGGCGCGCGATCGGTGAAAGCGGATGGCGCAGGAAATCTTCTGATCGACACGACTTCGGGACAACTGCGGCAAAAGAGGCCGGTTATTTATCAAGAGTCGGGCGGCGGGCGAATCCAAGTTGACGGTCGATTCCACGTGGTCGACGGGAACGAAATCCGATTCGCAGTCGCGAAGTACGACCGGTCGAAGGAACTGGTCATCGATCCAACGCTGGTGTATTCGACTTACGCCGGCGGCAACGTGCTCGACGTAATCCGAGGAGTCGCGGTGGACGGAAGCGGCAGCATGTACCTCACGGGGTACACGCTGTCGACTGTGTTCCCTTACGCGTCCGCGACTCCTCCGGGCGGAGGTGACGTGTTCGTCGCGAAGCTGGCGGCGGACGGGCAGACGCGCCTGTACACGACGTATATCGGCGGAAACGCAGCGGAGGACGCGGGCGGGATCGCGGTCGATGCAAACGGCAACGCCTACATATCCGGATATACGAAGTCGGATGATTTCCCGTCGTCGAATGCGTCCTACAATCCGTCGTCGAACTTCACGGATGCATTCGTCGTCAAGCTGAACTCAGCCGGCGTGCTTTCGTATGGCCGACGCCTGGGCGGGGCGGGTGGCTCGTCCGCAGGCCGAGCAATCGCCATCAACAGTGTTGGCAATGCGTTCGTGGCAGGGGAGACTTCCACGGCCTCGTTTTCGCTCGCCTCCGCGCTGTACCCCACTTATGGCGGCAATACCGACGCCTTTGTCGCCAAGGTTGCGACGGACGGCGCCTCGTTGGTTTATTCCACCTACCTTGGAGGTAGTTCGTCCGACTTCGGAAGCGCAATCGCCGTGGATAGCAGCGGAAACGCAGTGGTCGGAGGCAGTTCGTCGTCGACGAATTTCCCGGCAACGGGAACTGGGCCGACGAGCGCGCCTTTCGTGGAGGGATACGTTACGAAGATCGCATCGGACGGGAGCGCCGCAACCTATTCGAAGTGGACATCCGCCGATTTCGTAAACGCCGTCGCGATCGACGCCAGCGGCAACGCCTACGTCACAGGTTACGCCCGGCCGTCCGCGGCCTGGAGTTCACGGCATCTTAACGCTACGCAGTCGGGCGCCCTGGGCGTGTTCGCCTTCGCCATGAAGCTTACGACGGCGGGGGCGATCACTTACGCGGATCTGCTGTCGCCAGCCAGCTTCGGAGCAGCCGTTGCTGTGGATACCAGTGGAAACGCCTATGTCGCTGGCGCGGTGGCTGGATCCCAGTACCTATGGGCTCTGGTGAACCCTGTTCAGGGTCCCGAGGTTTCAGACGCCTCGGGCGGCTTTCTGGTGAAGCTGTCGCCGGACGGCGCGACATTCCTGTTCTCGACCCTGTTGTCCGCCCGCTTGCAGGACCCCGGGGCATTCTACGTCTCGGGTGTGGCTGCGAACCCCACATCGGGCGTCGCCTATGTAGTTGGATCGACCCAAGCCAAGGATTTGCCGCTGGCGAATCCATTCCAGGCCGTCAATGGCGCGTCGATCCTTTCGGGCTTTCTGTCGGTGATCGATACAACAGGATGCTCTCCGTCGGTCGCCGGCCCTACCGTGCCTCTAGCCGTCGGCGCCGGCACTCTGACGGTACAAATATCGGCTCCGGCCGGCTGCGCCTGGACGGTGCCGTCGAGCGTTCCGTGGATCCATCTGACCAGTGCGGCAAGCGGATCCGGAAACGGTTCAGCGACGTACTCGGTGGACGCAAATGGTGGGGCCGCTCCGCGGTACGGCCATCTGGTCGCAGCTGGGCACGTCCTGGCCATCTCGCAATTAGGGACGGCGTGCTCGTATTCGGTGAACCCACTCTATGTCGCAACCAATCTGTTCGGCGGCAGCGGCTCGTTCCTGATGGATACACAGGCGGGCTGTCAATGGACCCTGACTAGCCAGGTCGGCTGGCCAACGGTCAGCCCGAGCCAGGGAACCGGACCGACGACGATTGCATATGTCGCGGACCCGGAGCTAGTCAACACGGCGGGTGGACGGAACTACACCTATAGCCTTCCCGACGGCGGCACGATGACATTCTCAGAGTCGAGCGCTCCGCTCCCGCAGACGGTGGCGCCTCATAGCGCGTTCCCCGCGACCGGAAGCGGCACCTCGAAAGCGTTTGCGTTCAAGTTTTACGATCCGAACGGGGCCCAGGACTTCGGCGTCTTGAACATTCTATTGAATGGGGCATTGGACGGAAGGCAGGCGTGCTATCTGGCTTACAGCGCGCCGTCAAAGGTTCTCTATCTGGTGACGGATACGGGAGATGGGCTGATTCCAGGCAGTGTGACGAGTGCTGGAAGCGTGAGCAATGGCAACTGCCAGGTCTCCTGGAGCGGCGGACCGGACACCGCTCCGGGCTCGACCGTATACGTGAATGGCAATATGCTTACCCTCAACCTGACGCTCACATTCCAGCCGTCATTCCAAGGCGACAAGATCTTCTATCTGGCGGGACGAACGGTCGCGGAAGTAACTTCCGGGTGGCAAGTCATGGGGACGTTCCGGGTAACGGGTCCGACACCGAATCCGGTGATTTCACTCGGGACGATGTCCCCGGCACGCGGAGTCAGTTACAAGGTCAGCTCCCAGACGTTGAAGTTCAATGTGACCGACACAAGCGGATTAGGGGATCTCGGTGTAACCAACATTCTGATTAACACCGCCCTGGACGCGCGTCAGGCATGCTTCATGGCCTACAGCCGGCCGCAAAACGTTCTTTATCTGGCCGACGATGCGGGTACAGGCTTGTTGCCTTCTGTTTCTCTGGGAGCGATCGGGTCGGTCGCAAATTCGCAATGCATGGTGACATGGTCGACCAACGCCGCGGTTGCGAGCGGAAATACCCTGACGCTGACTTTGACCTTCTCTTTCGCTTCGGCGTTCAAGAACGAGATGCTGGTGTATGCAGCGGCGCGAGATCAGAACGAACAAAAGAATACCGGCTGGGTGCCGGTCGGATCCTGGTGGTTGCAATAACAGCCAGTGATAGCGCTATCCGCCACGGGTAGCGCTATCTTCTAAAGCGGCGCCGGAGCCGCGATTCTAAATCTAGTCAAAGGCAAGCCGAATTCGTCAGGCGACGGCGGCCGCAACCCTGGCTAACTCAGCTTTGATGTAGAAGTCGAAGAGCGGTACAGGCTCGTTTCGGTCCCACCGGCACATCTGCCAGGCGGCGCGCAGATAGCGAACTCCAGGCTTGGCGCTGAGATCCAGGTATGCGGGGTAACTTCCGCAGTACGATTTCTTGGGGAAAGAAAACAACGGCTTCGATTCCCAAGTCTCGCCATCCGCCGAGCCATAGATGAAGATATTCAAGCACTCCTGCTCGACAATTCTTGTGATTCCCAGGGTCAATTGGATCGATTTCCCACGGACACTTCCGAGGTCGAATGCGGGACCCTCACCGCACTCTCTTGACTCCACATCAGGGAGAAGAAACGCTGGTAACATCACAACCTCCCGAACTCACACTCGTTTCGCCGGGATCACCTACAGAGGTGCGCCACCCTACTGAGATACCGAACGGGGGCTACTCGTTTCAGGCGGACGTTACGCCCTCAATTTTGCCAGACGCTGCTCCGCCAATTCGAGAGTCTCATACTTTTTGCAAAAGCAGAAGCGAACAAATTGGGCCCCTTCTTTGGGGTCGGAAAAAAAGCTCGAGCCCGGGACCGCGGCTACGCCGGCCGTCTTGATCATGTGGTGAACAAAGGCGGTGTCGTTGTCGAAGCCGAAGTTCGAGATGTCGGTCATGATATAGTACGCGCCACCCGGCTTGAAGCACTTAAAGCCTGTTTTTTCAAGAATTTGAAGCATGCGATCGCGTTTGGCGGTGTAGTCGGTCGTCAGGCCGTCGTAGTAGCTGGGCGGCATGGCCAGGGCGGTAACGCCGGCTTGCTGGAGAGGCGCGGCGGCGCCGACCGTGACAAAGTCGTGAACCTTACGGATGGAATCGGTGAGATCGGGCGCCGCAAGGACCCAGCCAACCCGCCATCCGGTGACCGAATAGGTCTTGCTCATGCTGTTGATCAGAATGGCGTGATCGCGCATGCCTTCGACCTGGAGGATCGGCACGTGCGTCGCGCCGTCGTACAGGATGTGCTCGTAAATCTCGTCGGTGATCGCGAGCGCGTCGTGTTCCCGGCAGAGGCTGCCGATGAATTCGAGTTCTTCGAGGTTGAAGACGCGGCCGGTGGGATTGTTCGGCGAATTGATGATGATGGCCTTGGTCTTTGAGTTGAAGGCGCGGCGGAGTTCCTCGCGGTCAAAGGTCCAATCCGGGGCGTAGAGCTTTACGAATTTCCGGGTGGCGCCGCAGAGCATCGCGTCGGGACCGTAGTTTTCGTAATAGGGTTCGAACACGATCAGTTCGTCGCCGGGGTCGGTGACGGCGAGGAGGGCGGAGATCATGCCTTCGGTCGCGCCGCAAACGACGGTGATTTCGCGTTCCGGATCGACGGTGATGCCGTAGTCGCGTTGATACTTTTCGGCGATGGCGTTGCGGAATGGTTTCGATCCCCAAGTGATCGCGTACTGATTGATGTCGTCGGCGATGGCCTTGGCGGCGGCGTCCTTGATGACTTGAGGAGCCGCGAAATCGGGGAAGCCCTGGGCTAAGTTGACGGCGTTGTTCGCCACGGCGAGGCGCGTCATTTCACGGATGACGGATTCGGTAAAGTCGCGCGTGCGTTCGCTTCGGAAGTGGGCGCGGTTAGCCGCAGCCGCCTGTACGGTGCTCATGGGAACAGCGTACTACTGTTAGGGGCGTTTCGGCCGGGGTTTTGCGGCGGCGGGAACGGCTTTCGCGTCGCCCACATCGACGACCGGCTTGCGATCGCCGTAGACGCGGCGGTAGACATCGGCATTGCGGAGAACGCTCTGCACGTAGTCGCGAGTTTCCGAGAACGGGATGGTTTCGATGTATTCGGAGGGCTCGCGGAATTCGCCCCAGTTCATCCACGCAATCGCGCGGGAGCGCCCAGCGTTGTAGGAGGCGAGTGTGGCTTCGACTTTTCCTTCGAGCGAATCGAGCAGCGTGCGGAAGTAATACGCGCCCATCTTGAGGTTGACCGAGGGCAGGAAGAGCGACGTCGTCGAGTAGGGCCGGATTTTCAGCCTGCGGCTGAGTTCGCGTCCCGTGGGCGGCATGATCTGGGTGAGTCCGTAGGCCTTGGCGCGAGACAGGGCTTTCGGATTGAACTCGGATTCCTGTCGGATGAGAGCCGCGAGCATGTAGGGGTCGATCGAGCGTTCCTTGGCGTTGCGTTCGAGATCCTCGCGGAACGGAAGGGGAAAAGCCAACTGCCAGAAGCGTGTCGGCGCGGAATCGACCGGCATGGTGAGGTAGCCGGGGACGTAGCGCTTGATCCAGCGGACCGCCTTATCGGGCGAACCGCGGCGCGTCGAAAGTTCACCGAGTTCCATGGCGAAGACGGCGGGTTGATTCTCCGTCTGCGCGCCATAGCGAAGTTCGATTTCGGCCCAGTCGTCAAGGGCGGCGGAGGCAAGCAGGCGCGCGCGGTCGATGCGGAATTTGGCGGCGGGCGTCGGTTCGAATGCGAGTTGCGGCCCGCCGCCGCCGCGCAGAGTGAGAGAGCGAAGGAAGTCAGCTGTCTTCGGAGAAGCTTCGGCGCGTCCGACGACTTTGAGGCGCTCGCGCGCCACGGTCATGTAGTAGTAATTCGGAAACAGGCGCGTGACTTCCTGGTAATAGCTGCGCGCGGCGGCGTTATCGCGAGAGGCCTCGGCGAGCCGACCCAGGTAATAGAGAGACGCGGCGCCGTGTTCGGACTGCGGATATTTGCGAAGGTGATCGCGCAGCATGTCGGCGGCTTCCGGACGGCGACGGAGGTAGGCGGTCCAGGTGGCTTTCCAGTGGCAGGCCGAGGCCTGAAGATCCGCGCCGAAGGACTGGTAACAGGCGCGGAAAAGGGGCTCGTATTCAGAGGGCTGATTTTCGAGGACGTAGTGGTTGGCGGATGTGGTGAGCGCTTCGAGGCGCCAACGCGATTGCGGGTACTTGCGACCGAGGAGATCCAGCGTGGCATGCACTTCGCCGATGTTCTTCAGGCGGCGCGCGGTCGCGAGGAGGTAATAGAGGCGTTCGGCGTCGGCTTCGGGCGCTGCCACATCGAGCGACTTTAAGTAACGAAACGCGGCCGCGTTGTCGCGGGCGACGTAACTGGCGACGCCGACGCGCACCTCGGCCAGATCCTTTTCCGGTCCGCTGAGCATGGGCACGAGCGTTTCAAGCTCCGACCGGGCGCGGGTGGCCTGCTTGCCGTCGAGCAGCCGGAAGGCGCGCGCCAGCATGGACTGCGGCAAGGCCGCCGGATATTTGTCGCCCAGGGAGGCGCGGAGGCGCTGGGCGGCGGATTCGGCGTCGTCCGCGTCCTTCGAGCCGGGAAATCCGTAGTAAACACGCTGGTAATAAACGACGGCGCGCGCGGGATCGTTTGCACCCTCGAAGGCGGCGCCTAGCGCCATGTCGGCCTGGGGCTGAGGCAGGTTGGCGTATTGCTGTTGCAGCAGGGCGAGCGCCTGACTCGCGGATCCGGCCTCGGCCAGCGCCTTCGCGGCCAGCAGAATGGCTCGCTGGGCGAGCGGCGACTTCGGCGCGAATGCCCAGACTTGCGCCGCCGTTTTTGCGGCATTCGCGGGCTGGTTGTTGGCCGCTTCGGCGGAGGCCTGCGCGTAGTTGGCAAAGTCGGCGAGCGAGGGCAGTCGGCCGGCAAGCCCCTTCAAAGTGGCGGAGGCGTCCGCGCTCTGTTTGTTCTCGTTCGCAATGACACCGGCGGCGAGAAGGGCAAGTGCGCCCGAGGAATCCTTGGCGTGCGCGGCGGCGAATCTAAGGAGCGCGGCGCGGTGAACGGCGGTTGGCTTGTCGCGATAGTCGCGGGCCAGGGTTTCGAGGGTTTGGGCGTGGCCGACCGAGCAGAGGAACACGAGGAGGAAGGCGATCCGGAATCCGCGCGCTAACGAGCGGGGCTGTGTCCGGGACAAGGATGGGGGAGTTGCCTGGAGCCCACGGACCTGGAGATCCGTGCCACTTGGGGACTCGCGGTCCGCGCGGCTAAACCAATGGCCCGGGATAGTCCGGCCCCAGTAAGGATGGATCGTCGTTCGCAAGTGTCCGGACCAACTCCACGTGAAAATAGTCGAGCATCGTCGGTGACTCGGCGAGGAACTGTTCGCTGTACTCTTCGCGGCCACCTTCTATTTCGGCGTGCAGCGAGTCAAAAAGGTTTCGAGCAACTCGCCCGGATCGAACGGCGGCGGACTTGTAGAGCCGCATTTCGGCGACCTTGACGCGCGCAAAGCGCTGGGCTTTGAGGTGGAGGTCCTGCTCGTCGTGCGTGAGAGCAGCCCAACTGTGGGCGGGCACGCGGGAGGCAAGCGGCGGAGGAGCGGGAAGGGCAACGGGTAGCGGCGGCGCGGAGGAGATGGCCACCACGTTCGACGGACGGCGCGATTCGGCGGTCGCGAGGTGCCCTTCAAGGAGCGATCCGGCGACTGTAGCCAGCATTTCGAGCGCGCTGAGATCCGCCAGGCGATCGCCGGGCTCCGCGTACAGGACGGCGACGATGCGCTCGCTGGTCGCGACCGGGAAAAGGTAAACCCGCTGACTTTCGTCTTCGCCGAAGTAATCAATGACGGGCTGCGAAAGCTCGCTCGCGACACGAATGGTGACGATGGTGTCGGCGCTTTCGAGCGCACCCTGCATGGCGGGCGCCGCGGACGCCGGAAACTCGGCGTTAGGCCGGTCGCCGTGCGTAACCGGACCGCGATCGGCGAGAAAGCGAAACGCCGCCGAACCGGCGTGAAACAGGGCCGCGCGAGAGCAGAAGCCGATGGCGGCATCGAGCAGCGCCATGCACCATTGGGCTTCGCTTTCAAACTGGCGGAGACGGCGAACGGCAAGGCCCATGGCCTCGGCCATTTCCCGGCGGGCAGACGCGCCGGCCTCGGCGGCCAGCTTCGCGGCGTCGGCGCTAAAAATCGCGTGCATTTCCGCGACGCGTTCATCGAGGATGTGGTCGACGCTTTCGCGCCAACCGGATTGCAGGACGTCCTGGACCTTTTCGAGGTGTAGCTGCCAGGCGGCGGAAATCTGTTCGCGGGCGGCCTCACGCACTTCTTCTATGGGATTGAGCTCAACCGGGTTCGCCGCGATCGGGTCGGCCGTCACGGCCTGTTCGCCGCCGGGAGAATCGGGCATTACTTCTGGCGCCGCCACTTCTTGATTGTACCGGATAGGTGAGGGGAACAAAATAGCACCGTTTTGTTTGGGACGCCGCGCCGGAAGGCGGGTGGTCCCCGTACTCAAACCTTCAAAGGACTATCGGCGGAATCCGGCGCAAACTGAAGGCCCGGATCTGCCGGGATTCAGCGTGACCAGGGCGATTCGCATGTGCCGGGAGGGCACGGCGTGCCACCCATCCTCAAGCCGCGACTGACTGTAACCCAACGGTTTAGAACGCGTCCAAGGACTTTGCGGCGACGGACGGGCATCGGCCGGAGTGGCCGTCCGATTGCACTTAGGTCCAAGTCA
This sequence comes from Bryobacteraceae bacterium, assembly GCA_039930685.1. GTDB lineage: Bacteria > Acidobacteriota > Terriglobia > Bryobacterales > Bryobacteraceae > JBBQWZ01. The sequence continues at coordinate 29,786 of JBDTTK010000001.1, forward strand.
TGGACCCGGCGGTACGTGCTGCTGGCGCGCCGTGCTTTAATAGAGGAATCCTTTTCCACATGCGTTTCTTGGGTTTTCTAATGCTCGCTCTGCCGCTGTGTGCGGCGACTCCGCGGGCGGCTAACATTCTTGACCAGACTCCGGCACGATTCGAGCAAGGCTCGGGCGCGAACCGGTTCGTGGTCCGGGGGCTGGCGTACGACGTCCAGGTCCGCGACCGCGAGACGCGGCTGCAGGTGCGCGGCAAGTCCGGGGCCGTCCATCCGATCCGGATGACGCTCGCCGGGTCGAAGTCGGCCGCGGTGAAGGGCGTCGATCCGTTGGCGGCCAAGACCTCCATTTTCAAAGGCAAGCAGTCCGCTTGGCGGACCAACCTGGCGAACTTCGCGAAAGTGGAGCGGCCGGGCGTCTATCCGGGCATCGACCTGGTCTACTACGGCGCGGGCAAGCAGCTCGAATATGACTTTGTGGTTGCCCCGAACGCGGACCCGTCGCGAATCGCCATGCGGTTCGGCGGCGCGAAGTCGCGGCTCGATCGCGAAGGCCAGTTGATCCTCGAAGCCGGCGACGCCGAAGTGATCCACCATGTTCCGGCGATCTATCAGATCAACGAGGCGGGCAATCCGGTCAACGTCGAAGGCGGCTACAAGATCGCAAGCAACGGCTCGGTTGGGTTTCATGTCGGCGCCTACGATCGTTCGCGGCCGCTCATCATTGATCCTGTGGTCGGCTACACGGCGTACTTCGGATCGACGTACGCGGATGGCATTGTGTCCATTGGCACGGATTCGATCGGCGCACTCTACATCCTCGGATACACCAATTCGACCGATCTGCCGGTTCCCGAAGACACAACCCAGAGCATCAACAAGGGCTTGCAGGACATGTTTGTCGCGCGGGTCAAGGATGGGCAGGTGACGTTCTACACCTACCTGGGCGGATCGAATCAGGATGAACCCAAGGCGATGTCGGTTGGTTTGAGCGGAAACGTCTACATTACGGGCACGACGTTGTCGCTGGATTTTCCGGTCACCGCTTCGGCATACCAGTCGACGTTGAGCGGCTCCAAGTCCGACGGAACCAACCTGGGCACCAGCGATGCGTTCCTCGCGCGGATCGACCCCAGTTCCGGATCGCTCGCGTACTCGTCGTACCTGGGTGGCCTGAAAGACGAAATTGGATACGCGGTAGCAGCCGCGCCGAACGGAATCGCATACGTGACGGGCGTCACGAATTCCGACAGCTATCCAATCAACTCGAACAATGCCTTCCAGGGTGCGAACGCGGGCGGCTATGACATGTTTGTCGCTAAGTTCGATACGACGAAATCCGGCGCGGATTCGCTCCCGGGTTCATCGTACCTGGGCGGCAGCAATCAGGATGCGGGACGCGCGATCGCAGTGGATCCGACGGGTGGCGTCTGGGTGGCGGGCGTGACGGATTCGGGTGACTTTCCGATCTTCGGCGAATCGTACCGGTTCGCTTACGCGGGCAACAGCGATGCGGTGCTGATCAAGTTGAATCCGGATCTGAGCGGCATCGCCTACACGAGCTTTTTCGGCGGAAGCGACATCGACGAGGCGCACAAAGTCGCCGTGGACACCAAGGGGCGCGTATATTTCGCCGGAGTGACCCTGTCCACGGATATCCCGGTGACGGCCAATGCGCTGCAGAAAGTCACGAACGGCAACGGCGACATCTTCTTAGCGGTGCTCGATCCGTCGCTGCCTCGCGCGCAACAGATCACGTATTCGACATATTTCGGCGGCAGCGATGCAGATTCTCCGTACGACTTGGCGCTGGATCCGGCAACCGGATTTGTGCACCTTGCGGGCTACACCATCTCCCGGAATTTCCCCACGACAGCGGACGCGGTGCAGAAAGCGTCGGCGAAGGGGGGAGTCGACGGCTTTGTAGCAACGATCAATCCGGCGAAAGCAGGGATCGACGGGCTCGTGTTCGCGAGTTACGTAACCAGCACCGGAAGCCAGTTGGCGACATCGCTGGCGCTCGCGCCGGACGGAACGCTGTACGTGGCTGGGGCGACGAGCGGTTCCCTGTTTCCGGATGGGCAGGCCCAGCGGACCACTCCGCGCGGCAGCGTCGATGGCTTTGTGATGGCCCTCCAGCCGGAGAACGGGTCCGGCGGCGTGGCTTCGCCCACCGGCAGCGCCCGGCCCTCGTCTTCGGCGGGCGGCCGTAACTAGCGGACGAACATCGGACTTAGCCTCGGCAGTTTGTGCTACGGGCGCTGGTCCGTGCTACACTGAGAATTCGCGTTTTGCGTTGGCGGACGCCCGTGTGTCCGCCCGTTTTGTGTGCGACGCGGAGCAAAAGGTACGTTGTGTTTTTTTCCGTTAGGGATCTCGGACTGCGGAGTGCCCAGTTCGATGTTTCCATCGAGCCGGGTGTGATCGATTTTCTCGATCCCAAACTCCGGCAAGCCGGTCCGCTGAAAGCCAAAGGAACGGCAGCACTTCTGAGCCACTCGGAGGATGGGATCCATCTGCAGGGTGCTCTCGATGTGACGATGGAGGCCGATTGCGACCGATGCCTGGAACCGGCAACGTTTCCGGTGACGGCGGAGTTGAATCTTTACTACAAGCCGGCGTCTGAAACCGACGAGGACGAGGAAGCCGAGTTGGACGAGGGCGAGGCTGAGATCGCTTTCTATGAAGGCGGCGGGATCGAATTGAACGATGTTTTGCGGGAACAGATTTTGTTAACGCTGCCGTTCAAGCGGATTTGCAAGGAAGACTGTTTGGGCATCTGTCCGGAGTGCGGGCAGATTCGCAACCAGGTAGAGTGCGGCTGCGAGCAGAAGATAGTGGATCCGCGCTGGAGCGCGCTCAAAGAGATTTGACGCAGCCGCGGCGGATATAGGGTTTTTTGGGGCGTTTGAAGCGCTCCGAAGCATTTTTTTTGAACAGGTAGGAATTTAGCGATGCCAAATCCAAAACGGCGCCACTCTAAGCGGCGCACCTCGACGCGCAGAGCGCACGACCACTTGCAGAAGCCGGTGATGGCGGAGTGCCCGCAATGCCACGAGCCGAAACTGCCGCACCGTGTCTGCCCGCACTGCGGAAACTACAAGGGCCGCGAAGTCATCGAAGTCGCCGAGGAGTAGCATCCGGTCCCGTATGCTCACCATCGCGCTCGACGCCATGGGCGGCGACCATGCGCCCAAGTCGGAAGTCGCTGGCGCAATCCAGGCCGCGCGAACTCTGGGCTTAAGAGTCATTCTGGTCGGTCGTGAAGATGTGCTCCGCAAGGAGCTGGATTTGCACGCCGGTTGGCAGTCGCTACCCATCGAGATCCGTCACGCGAGTGAAGTGATCACGATGGAGGACTCCGCCGCGAAGGCGATGCGCTCGAAGCGGGATTCCTCGATCCGCGTGGCGACGCGTCTGGTTAAGGACGGCATCGCGCAGGGTGTGGTGTCGGCGGGCAACACCGGCGCCGTGATGGCAACCGCGAAGACGGGCCTCGGGATGATCCCCGGGGTCGATCGACCGGCGTTGGCATCGGCCCTTCCGACATTGAAAGGCTCGCCTGTCGTCGTCGTGGACGTCGGCGCCAACGTCGACTGCACGGCAAAGATGCTCGGGCAATTCGCCGTCATGGGTGACGTGTACGCGCGTATCATTTTTAAGCATCCGAAACCGCGCGTCGGCCTGCTCTCGATCGGCGAGGAAGAACACAAAGGCAACGAACTCACCAAAGCGGCAACGCCCGTCCTCAAGTCGCTGCCGCTCAATTTCATCGGGAACGTCGAAGGCCGCGACATTTACTCGGGAAACGCGGATGTGGTCGTCTGCGACGGATTCATCGGCAACGTCGTGCTCAAAGTGAGCGAGGGCGTGGTCGACATGATCAAGCATCTTCTCAAGGATTCACTCGCGCAGACGATTACGCGCAAGATCGGCTACGTGCTGTCGAAATCCGCCTACGAGGATTTCCGCAAGCGGGTCGACTACTCCGAGTACGGCGGTGCGCCGCTGTTGGGCGTCAAAGGCGTGTGCATCATCTGCCACGGCCGGTCGAATGCCAACGCGATCAAGAACGCGCTGCGGGTCGCGGCGGAGTTCGCCCGGGGCGGCATGAACGAGCAGATCGAAACCGAGCTAGGCGGGCGCAATGCGGTTCCGACGCTGTCGGCGCGCGCGGATTAGTTCCTGAGCTTCGCCACTTCGGCCCGAAGCGCAGGCCTTTCCATGATCTCGGCAAGCGGCTCGATCTCTGATTCGACGATGTTCCAGTTCAGGCGAGAGCCCTGCCGCGCCACGACGCCGCGGGCGTCCTGGTAGTCGATCGGGCGGGCGGCAAACAGCTTCATCACGATGAGATCTTCTGCCGAGCACGTGCGGAATCGAGATCCTGGCGTAAATTCGAAATCGCTCGCCCGATCGATCATCCGCTCTTCAAACGGGAGACCGGCCAGCGACACGTCGATTCCGATGCCGTTCCCTGTCTTCAGCAACACCACGCGACCTTCGCGGGCGAGACGCTGTACATCCGCGATCCGGGGATAGAATGCGCCGAGCAGCTTGGCGACCATCGCGCTGTTGTCTCCGAAACCAGCGAGCAGCGACAGGTCGACATCGCGCGTGACGCGGGGCTCGCCCCATCGCTGAACCGCCAGACCGCCGATGAAGCACGAGCGCCATCCCTGTGCGTCGCAAAAGGACTGAACGCTCGCCGCCGCCTCGAACAGGTCGATCATCGATTCCGCATCTTATCGATTCCGAATCTTGGCGAACAGCCGTTGCATTTCGATGAGGCCCGACGACTCGCGGGGCGGCAGGGTCCTCGTCGCGTGATTGAACGCCGGTTCGAGCGCCGCCAGCGCCTCCATGGTGTCGATGTCGCGAAGCTCGCGCCGCTTGATTTCTTCAAGCTGTGGCGCAACCCGCTTCCAGGCAGCCGCCCACTGCCGGATCTGCTCGCGCTCGACGTCGTCCATACTCTCCTATTATCACCGCAGTGCGGCGTACTCCACCTTCGCCTGCCTGAGAATCGGACTGCCGCGGTCGGTGCTTCTCTTGGTAGCTGACCTAGCGGGCCGGCGTGAGGCGCATTCTGGAGTTCTCGCGTCAACTTGGACATCCGCGGTGTCTAGAGATGTGAATGGATACAGCAACTCGCTTGGAACTGGCTGGCCTTGCATGCACCCGCGCCGGAAGAACCGCCGCCAGTGACTTCAGACGTGGCGCGACGGTGCTCGCAACAATCGCCGCGACGGCGCCATTCGTGGGGTTTCTAGGCGGCGTGATGGTAATCGTCTGGTCGTTTCGCGGCGTCGACGGTGAAAGGTTCTCCATCATGTATGGAATGATCGATCGTCTGAGCGGATCGTTGACCCTCTGCGCTCTTGGCTTGGCTGGCGCGCTGCCTGCCTATTTGGGCCATAGATTGGTCTCGGTATGGGCGAGAGTCCTGGATTGCGAGATGAGGGCCGCAACGCTCGAACTCCTGAACCTTCTGTCGAGAATCCCCGATATTGAGCGACCCCGCTCCGCTAGGCTACTCTAGTAGGAGGCATGGCAAACTTTTCGGAAGTCGTCTCGGGCGCGGCGGCGATCGCCAAAGGCATGGGCATCACTCTCAAGGAGATGATGCAGCCGACGATCACTGAGGATTACCCGGACGGTCCGGTGCACTTTCAGGAGCGGTTCCGCGGCGCGCACGTCCTACAGCGCGACGAGAACGGTCTCGAGAAGTGCGTGGCCTGCTTCCTGTGCGCGGCGGCTTGTCCGGCGGACTGCATCTACATCGAAGCCATGGAGAACACGGACGAGCTTCGTGTATCCGGCGGCGAGCGGTATGCCAAGGTCTACAACATCGACTACAACCGCTGCATCTTCTGCGGCTATTGCGTCGAGGCGTGTCCGACGGATGCGATTACCCACGGACACGGGTTTGAGCTCGCGAGCTACAACACGTCGACCTTGATCAAGCGCAAGGAAGACATGCTGGTGCAGATTCCGGCGGGGGCGCATTTTCCGTTGAAGGCGGAAGAAGAAGCTCCGGCAGGCGCGGGCCACTAAGCGCCCGCTCGCTCCGTTCCTTCGGTCCCCCGCGAGCTTTCGACACACCGCGTGCCGCCGCTCGAATTCACTGCAGATTGTATTCGGCCTTGATGGATGCCACGTTTTTCGTGGCTTGTTCCTGGAACGAACTGCGGATGGCCGCACACTGCTTCAGGAATGTGAGCGCATCCGGGATGCGGCTGCGCTCGCCGGAGGTTTCGGCGATGCGGTAGTTGGCAAAGCCCAGATGGTAGAAGGCCGCTGCAAGCATCTGCGTGTTGTCTTTGGCGTACGGTAGGGCGGCGCGGAGGTAGCGGTCCGCCTGGGCATACCGCCGGAGGACGCTGCTCGAAATGCCGGCCATCCAGTTGCACATGTTCGAGTACTGGCTGATCCGCTTGGTCCACTCTTCTTCAACGATGTAGTCGGGCCGCGGTTTTCCGAGGATGTCCAGGGTGCGTCCGCAGTAGTTCGCAACCAGGTCCGGATTATCCTCCTTGCGGAAGTGCTGCTCGGCGACCGCGACCAGGATGTCGACGTTGTTCGGATCGCGGGCAAGTAGCTTCTCCGCGAACGGAAGCGCCGCCGGACCGGTCATGCTCTTGTAAATCTGAACGTAGTCGGCCTGAATATTCGGAATGTACCGGCCCTTCGGGTTACGCTTTTCGAGGGCCTGCAGCAGTTCCAGGCGCTTCTTCGAGTCGGCAGTTTGCGACGCGATTACGTAAAGGTGGTATTCGGCGTAGGTCTGGAGTTGGCGGGCATGTACGGCGGCCGGAGTGGCGCCGTCCGCCTGGGCGGCGGCCATCGTCCAGAGTGTATTGGCGTACCTGTCGATCAGTTCCGGTTTCTTTTTCCCTTCGGCGCCTCGCAGGCAAATCTGGCCGAAGTCGAGGTTTGTGGGGTCGGCCGGTAGCGCGCGTTCGCAGACCGCCAAGGTTCCGTCGAAGTCCTGGGCTTTGAAGTAACCGGGCAGGAGCTGATCGTTCACCCATCCGATCGCCTCGTGTTTGGGATACTGAACGGAAAACTGTTCAAGCAAGCGGAGTTTCGCCGGCTGATTGGATTCCTGCAGAATTTGTTGGAGCAGAAGGCCTTCGTGGCTTTCCGGGTCGATTTTCGGCTTGGGATGCTGCGACCAGGCTGCCATTGGCAGCAGCGTGACGAGCAACGAGAGTGTGAGAATTGGATTCGGCAACTTCAAGGGTGCTCGCCTCCCTTTGGACGGGCTAATATATAATTCGTAATTCGGACTGTTCTGACCAAAACTTTAGGGAAAGACACTAGAGGGCGGGCAAGAAAACCCTGTGTGTGGGGAGCTTTCCGCCTGTCGGGCCGCAATCATTATGATTTTGCCAACAACGTACGTCAGTGCACTTCTGCTCATGGTGTTCTCGATGCTGTGCTGGGGATCGTGGGCGAACACCCAAAAGATGACCGGAAAATGGCGGTTCGAGTTGTATTACTACGACTATGCGCTGGGGGTTCTGCTTTGCGCGGTGTTGGCGGCGTTCACGTTCGGCACGCTCAATTCGGCGGAGCTCACGTTCCAGGACAATTTCCTGATTACCAGCTATCGCAAGATGGCGTGGGGAGTGGCCGGGGGCGTGGTGTTCAACCTCGCGAACATGCTCCTCGTGGCTGCGATTTCCGTAGCGGGTATGTCGGTCGCCTTCCCCATCGGCATCGGACTGGCCCTGGTCATTGGCGTCATCTGGAACTACATCCTCACTCCGCAAGGGAATCCGACGCTTTTGTTCGGCGGAGCGGCGCTGGTGGTGGTGGCGATCATAGTCGACGCGATGGCGTACGCCGCCCATGCGGCCCAACTGAAGGCCGAGGCGGAAGCTGCGGCGCCGCAGCCGGCAGCCGTACCCGGGCCGGAGCTGCAGCGATCTTCGAGTTCGGGGCGCACCTATTCGCGAACGAAAGCACAAAAGCCGAGATGGGCAAGTCGGGCGACGGAGCGGTCGGGCCGTATGGAATCGCGCTGCTCTTCGCCGTGGGCGTGTTCGCGTCGACGTTCGTATTCAATCCGTTCTTTATGACGTTTCCGATTCAAGGCCTTCCGGTCGGACTGACCGAGTTCTTCCGGAGCACGCGGAAGCAGCATGGTCTCGGCATTCTGGGCGGGATGATCTGGTGCGCGGGCGCAATCGCCAACTTCGTCGCCTCGAGCAGCCCGGCGCAGCTATCCGTCGGACCAGCCGTCAGCTACGGCATCGGGCAGGGCGCGACGCTGGTGAGCGCACTGTGGGGCCTGTTGGTATGGAAAGAGTTCAAAGGCGCGGCGCCTCGCGTCAAGTCGCTGCTGGCCTTTATGATCGTGCTGTTCGTGATCGGGCTGGTTCTGATTTCGATCGCGCCGCTCTATCCGGTTGACCGGTAACCGCGTGGCGAACGCGATTCCGGCGGGTGAAGTGCGAAGGTACGACGCGGTCCTGTTCGATCTGCTGACCGG
>JBDTTK010000002.1:0-25043 GCA_039930685.1 Bryobacteraceae bacterium
GGATACGACCCGGAGGTTGATTTCGATACGCTGACTCGGCAGTCGGTGGGCCGGCGCATTTCGCCGTCCGATCCGGCGGGCTCGCTGATGCTGCAGAAGGCGACGTTCGCAACACCGCATGGCGGCGGACGGCGGTTTAAAACGGATTCGCTCGAGTACCGCGTGATCCGCGACTGGATCGCGGCGGGGATGCCGAAACCGTCGGACGCCGATGCGACCATCACGGGGCTCGAAGTGTTTCCGCCTGCGGCCACGCTCGCGACGGGCGCGGAGCAGCAGATTTCCGTCCGCGCGAAGTTTTCAGACGGGCACACGGAAGACGTCACGCGATGGGTGAAGTTCAGCTCGAACAACGAAGGCGTGGCCACGGTCGACGACTGGGGGCACGTGAAGATGAATGGACAGGGCGAGGCCGCGATCACGTGCTGGTATTCGAGCCGCGTGCTGTACGCCCGGCTTACCGTTCCGTACGAGAACCACGTGGCGGACGACGCGTACTCGAAGTTCCCGCGCAAGAATTTCGTCGACGATTTGGCAGTGGCGAAGTGGAGGTCGCTGCACCTCGCGCCGTCGAAGATGGCGGATGACGCGTCATTCCTCCGACGAGCGTTCCTGGATGCAACCGGTGTCCTGCCGACGGCGGAAGAGGTCGAGAACTTCCTTGCCGACAAGTCGGCCGACAAGCGGACGAAACTGGTCGACGCGCTGCTCGCACGCGAGGAGTTCGTCGATTACTGGGCGTACAAGACATCCGATCTCATGCTCGTTTCGAGCAAGAAATTGGCCCCGAATGCAATGTGGTCGTTCTACAACTGGATTCGCGAGAGCGTTGCCGAGAATAAGCCGTGGGACAGGTTCGCCCGGGAGATCTTCACGGGCACCGGGAGCAACCGGCAGAATGGCGCGCTGAACTACTACGTTCTGCACAAAGATCCGATCGATCTGGTGGAGACGACGACGCAGGCGTTCCTGGGGCAGAAGCTGACCTGCGCGCGCTGCCACAATCATCCGCTTGAAAAGTGGACTCAGAAACAGTACTACCAAATGGCGAATCTGTTCTCGCGCGTCGGTCTGAAGGACGGCTCCGACGGCGACAACGTGATCTTCGCGAAGACTTCGGGCGACATCAATCATCCCCGCTTGCTGCGGCCTTTGGCTCCCGCTCCGCTGGACGGACCGGCGGAAGCTCTCGATTCACCGGTCGACCGGCGTCTCGCGTTCGCGGACTGGCTGACGAGTCCAAAGAACACTCTGTTCGCGCGGACCGTGGTGAACCGCGTCTGGGCGAACTTCCTGGGCCGCGGGATCGTCGACCCGGTGGATGACGTCCGGCTTTCGAATCCGGCGTCGAACGAGGAGTTGTTCGCGGCGCTGTCGAAGGATTTCGTCGACCACGGCTTCGACGTGAAACACCTGATCCGGACCATCATGCTGTCGAGCGTCTACCAGCTTTCGAGCGAAGCGAACGCGACCAACGCGGGCGACAACATGTATTACTCGAAGTACATTGTGAAGCGGCTGAACGCGGAGGTTATTCTCGACTCGATGTCGCAAGTGACCGGCGTTCCGACAAGTTTCTCCGGCTATCCGGCTGGGACGCGCGCGATGCAGCTGCCGGATACGCAAGTAAAATCGCAGTTCCTATCGTCGTTCGGACGTCCGGCACGGAATATTTGCGATGCGGGCGAGCGGTCCATGGTGCCAACGGTGGCGCAGGCATTGCATGTGCTCAACGGCGATACGTTGAACAAGAAGCTTTCGAATAACGATGGCTACATTGCGCTGTTCTTGAAGATTGGCCTATCGGACCGGCGTATCGTCGAACATCTCTATCTATCGGCGTACAGCCGGTATCCGTCGGATGTCGAAAGGGCGCAGGTGCTGGCTGCGCTGGAGAAGGTCCGCGTCGCGAATACAGATGCGCGGCGGCTGGCGCTTGAAGACATCGTCTGGGCGATGTTGACGAGCAAAGAATTCATGTTCAACCACTGAGGCACTTCGATCCAGATGACGCGAACCGTGCTGTTCGGCCTGATTCCGTTGGTATTGTTTGGCGCACCCGCGTCAACCGTGCATCCGATCTATAGCCTCGCCTGGTCGCCGGACGGGCAGATGATCGCGGTCGGCGGATTCCGGGAAGTGCGCCTGATGGATGCCACGGGCAAACAGGTGAAGGCGAAACTCGAAGGCCCCACGGACGCCGTCCGCGCAATCGCGTACTCGATGGATGGGTCGCTGCTTGCAGCCGGCGCAGGGTTGCCAGGGCGTAAAGGCGAGATCACGGTTTGGAAGGGCTCGGAGAAGATCGCCCGTATGGAGGGACATGCGGATTGCATCTACGCGGTGGCGTTCTCTCCGGATGCGAAGCTCATCGCTACGTCGAGCTACGACAAGCTGATCAAGCTGTGGAATGTGGCGTCGGGCAAGGAAGTCCGCACGCTGAAAGATCACATCGATGCGGTGTACGCACTGTCGTTCACGCCGGATGGAAAGCGGCTGATGTCCGGGTCCGCGGACCGGACCGTCAAGATTTGGGATGTAGCATCCGGCGAGCGTCTGTACACGTTGTCGGAGCCGACCGACGGGATCAACACGATCGCACTCGATCCCACCGGGCGCATGGTTGCGGCAGGCGGACTGGACAAAACAATCCGCGTTTGGTCCCTTGGCGAGAAGGGCGGAAAACTCTTGGAGACCCAGATCGCGCACGAGGACCAGATCCTCAGACTGGCATGGTCTCCGGATGGGACGACGCTCGTTTCGGCGAGCGCCGATAAGACGATCAAGTTCTTGCGGCTGCCGAATCTTGAAGAGGTCAGGGTCATCGACGGCCAATCGGATTGGGCGAATGGACTGGCCTTTTCGCCTGATGGCCGATCGCTTGCGGTGGGACGATACGACGGATCGATCACGGTCTATGCCGTGGAGACCAAGGCGGGATTAGGGCGCGCGGGTCTGCGTGAACCGCATCCAACGGAAGAGGTAGCGAGATGAGACGACGATTGTTCTCCGTTGCATTGTTCGCCGCTTGCGGCGTTCTGGCAGCGGCTGATGCGAAGAGTGATCATCCAACGGGCAATCGAACGACGCCGCCGACGCTAAACTCCGTTCTCCCGGTCGGGATTGCGCGCGGAACGACCGTCGAGATGACAGTGGAAGGGCTGAACCTCGCCAAGGCGTCCGCGATCTATTTCGAGGAGCCTGGCATACGCGGCCATATTCTTCGCATCAAAGAATTGCCGGATCTCCCGGAAAATCGCCTGGGCTCGAACGGCACGCCGTCGACAATCGATCTAGGGCCGTTGCCGCCCAGGAATCAAGTGACAATCGAGGTCGAAGTGGATGCTGAAGCGGAGATCGGGCCGGTCGGTTTCCGGCTGTTGACGCCGCTAGGAACAAGTCCGCAAGGCAAGGTCCTGGTCGAGCCGTATTACGGCGAGAGTCCGGACAAAGAACCGAACGATACACCGGAGGGCGCATTTGAATGCTCCCTGCCGACGATTCTCGCAGGGACGATCCAGAAGCCGGGCGACGTCGACTATTACAAGATCCAGGCACGCGCGGGTGAGACGCTTTCGTTCCTCAACGGCGCGGCGCAGATCGGCTCATCGCTGCAAGCGGTCGTCGGCATTTACGACGCGGACAATAAGCTTCTTCACGAGTACGGAACGCGCGGCGGCACCGAAGAGGTGATGTTCGCGCACACCTTCAAGAACGCGGGGACCTATTACGTCCGCGTTTCCGATTTCCAAAACTCGGGCCGGGGCGGCCACTACTATCGGATCCTGGTAGGCGACTTCCCCTTGACGTTGTCGGCCTATCCACTCGGCATGCGCCGCGGGACCGAGAAGTCGGTCGCGCTAACGGGCGCGAACTTGAAGGCGGCTCCAGTGATCGCGAAGGCCTCCACTTCCGAGGAAATGTTCGAGTTCCGTCCGAAGCGCAGCTTTACGCCCGTCCGATTGGCGGCGGGCGCGGATCCGGAAGTGGAGTCGACGAGCTCCGCCGTTGGAAACCCGCAGCGCGTGACGCTCCCCGTGACGATCAACGGCAAGATCACGGCGGGCGAGCATCATTTCCGGTTCGCGGCAAAGAAGGGCGAGCACATCTTCCTCGAGACGACCGCGCGTCGGCTGGGGTCAGACCTGGACTCGTACGTCGAGGTTCTGGATTCCGCGGGCAAACCCATCGAACGCGCGATTGCGCGATCGGTGGTCGAGAGTTCGATCGCGCTACGCGATCACGACTCGCAGAAGAGAGGTTTGCGAATTTCCACATGGTCAGGCTTCGCGGTGGGCGATTACCTGATGGTGGGGAATGAGATCGTGCAGATCGCGGCGCTGCCCCGAACCCCGGACGACGATATGGTGTGCGAGAGTTTCGGCGGCCAGCGGTTCGCGTACTTCGGCACCAGCGGCGAGGCGCACGCACTCGATCAGGCGATCTACAAGGTGCAGATCTACTCTCCGGGAACAAAGCTGAGCCCCAATGGACTTCCGCTGGTGCATTTGACTTATCGGAACGACGATGGCGGTCCGATGTTTGGCAAGGATTCGTATCTGGAGTTCGTAGCTCCGGCGGACGGCGAATACATCGCACGGATTGGCGACGCCACGGGAGAACATGGCGACGCCTATGCTTACCGGTTTTCGATCCGGCAGCCGCGTGCGGATTTCCGCCTCGCCGTTTCGCCTAGGAATCCAGCGGTGCCGGCCGGTGGATCGATTCCAGTAACGGTGACGGCGTTCCGCATGGACGGCTTCGACGGACCGATTGAGGTTTCGGCGTTGAATCTACCCGCCAGCGTTCACGTGACGAAGGGTGTGATTGCACCGGGGCAGGCAACGACGACGCTGCTACTGTCGGCCGACCGCGATGCGAAACTGGCTGACGCAGTGCGGTTCGAGGTGCTGGCGAAGGCGGGAAATATCGAGCACGCGGCGAACCCGGACGACAGAATGCAGTTGCTCGCGCTAATGCCAAAAGCAGATTTGGCGGTCGAGACGCTGACGCGCGAGGTGACGCTCACGCCGGGCGGGACGGGCGAAATTCAAGTAAAGATCGCGCGGCAGAATGGATTCGGCGGACGGGTTCCGTTGGAGGTCCGCAATCTGCCGGAGCGGGTCCGTGTGCTGAACGTCGGGTTGAATGGCGTGCTGCTCAATGAAGACGAGAGTGAGCGCACGTTCACCCTCGAAGCGCTGCCAAACGCGGCCGAGTCGGAGCAGTTAGTCTGGATCTCCGGCGCGGTCGAGACACGGTCCGGATTGCAGACGTCGTATGCGGCGCCGCAGCCAGTGCTGGTGAGAGTGAAAGTGCGCCCCGCAGGCGGGGGTAAGGAATAGCGGCTATCGCGACGGACGAGTCCGCGTAAGCGAAGCCCAGGAAAACGAGAGGGGAGGCTTTCGCCTCCCCTCGTCGCGTCGATCGGATTCGATCCTGGAGCTGTAACTTCTTGGTCCCCTTCTCGTCGGGGTTACAAACCGCGTCCAACCGCACTCTTACGGTAACACACGCTACGCTGGCGGGAACGCAATTGGAGTCGCGTCGTAGATCTGGATATCTGGTGTAGCAGCAGCGAGGACTCCGACCGTCTTCACGAATTCGCGCGAGCCCGAGACCGCAAAATGCCTGAGAACGGCGGGCATATCGCGCCACTGCTCGACGAAGACCAAGCGCAACGGGTTCTCGGCGTCGCGATGGACCGCATGCGAGATGCAACCCGGCTCCGTCCGCGAGCGGCGAACGTGAGTGACGCAGTGTTCGAGAACCACCTCGAACGAGTCGACGCGCGCGGTAATGCTTCCGGTAACGAGGATCATCTGGTCTCCACAAAGCGGCGAGTGTGAATCGATCGCGCGCTATTGACTGAGCTTACGGTATATGCGGCGGCGTTTGACCGCAAGTTCGTCGTAACCGCTCAACGGCTCCGGCGCGCGGGTAAATTCGAGATCGAGGAACTCGACGATCACCAACTCGAGCGTCGTAAAGACGATGTTCCCCCGCGTGGCGTGACCTCCCCGAGTTACTCCGTCGGAATCCGCGATCGAGAGGTGAAGGTGCCTGGTCTCGCGATCGAGGGTACCCGACAAGGCCACCACTTGAAATGGGCCCTCGAGCGCAGTGACCAAATCCTTGTTCGCATACCGGAGAGACGCCTTCTTCAGGCTTCCGACGGCACTGACGATCGCTCCCGCGCGGATCGAATGCGCTGCGGCATAACGCGCAATCTCCTCGAGGACATCCTGTCCCGGCGTCAGACGGAGTACGTGCATCCTCGATGCGGTCTCCGAGGTCACGGGGAGCCCGAAGCCCTTGGGGAGCGAAACTTGGGCGAGAAGTGCGGATGGAATCAGGGTCAGCAACGCTAGCCGGAAGCAGAACATGCTTCTCATGCTACTCGCCGCGCTCGCGCTCGATTCCTACGACTTGCGGACGTGCATCCGCCACATCTCAGCGAAATGAATGAGAGCGTGTGGCGCACGTTTCCCGAGCAAGATCCGGCCAACTTCGACCGTGGCCCAGCCGAAGTAAATGCAGGTCGCGACCCAATGCGCTTCGGTGGCGTACGGAGTGGGCGAGAAGGCGAATTGCGCGAGGAAGACGCCGAGAAGGGTGGCGGCTTCCCACCACGCGAGTTCCATGTTTAGGAGGAACAGAAATCCGACGAGCGCCTGCGCGAGCGTCATGAGGAGTTCGAGGCTCTGCTGCTCGTCAAGCGGTATCGGAGCGACTTCACCACGGCTGACGGAGTAGATGATCGGCAGCATGGCGACCAGCACGGTCCATTGGTTGATGTTGCTCGAAACCATGTTCATGAGGGCCATCGGCGCCCGGACGACGGTGCGCGCCCAGTAGAACGTGGAGGCCATTTCCGGAAACTCTGAGACGAAGGGTGCGACGTACTGAATGAAGACGAAGCCTGGAATGCCAATCGCGGTGGAGAGCGCAAGAAGACTTCCGAGGAATGGCTCGGCGCTGTAGTAGATCAACGCGCCGCCAGCGACAAAGAGCGCGGCGATCAACGAGGTTCGCACGGCGGGCTTCGCTTTCACGATCGTGCGAGGAACGATTTCGAGGTCTTCGATTGCATCGTGCTCTTCCGGCGGCATGCGGCTGAGGACGATCAGGTAGGCGGCGTACAGCAGCAAGAGGACGACCGCGTCCGAGATGTCCAGCGTGCGCTTGAAATAGACACGAAACATGTAGAACAGCGGGAGGGCTAGCCCGATCACTTCGACGGAATGCTCTTTAGGCAGCTCGATCCGGCCTAGCGGCTGGCCCGTCTTGCGCCGGTGAGCATAGGCTGCGGTGAAGTAAATCATCGGCCAACCAAATCCGGTAAGCAGCAGCAGCGCTCCGGTAAGGTTCGCGAGCAGGAGGGGCACTTGCTGTTTCCAGGCGAGCACCGCTTCGACGGCGAACTCCGGAAGCGTTTGAAGCCAGGCGAGGATCGCGAGCGCGAATCCTTGGGCTACAAAGAACTGCGCGGACTCCGCTGCCCACGCGATAAGCACCGCGGCGATCAGGATCGCCGGCGCGGCCCAGAGGACGGTCCAGGGGCTGGCTTCGTGCAACGGCGCCGCGGCGAGAAGAAGAATCAAGAAGACGGCGTAGGGAGGTTTCGGCTGATACCCGTCAGGAGGATTAACGGAAGGCGGGTTCATGATTCACCGAGATCGACGAATGCTTCTGGAACTCGACACGCTTTTCCGGAAAATCCTCACGGTAGTGGCCGCCGCGGCTTTCCTCGCGGGCGAGTCCGCAGCGGGCAATCAGAAGCGCAACTTCGCGGATATTCCGACGTTCGAAATCGGCGCGGCGAGGATGGCGGGCGGTTTCTAACTCACAGCTGTTCAGAGTATGGATGGCGGCGGTCAAGGACATTCTGGAGCGCACAAGGCCGCACTTGGTCCAGGCGACGCGGCGAAGCTCTTCACCTCGCATTGCGGGAAACATCGCTTCCGGGACGGCGCCAGTCAGGTGACGGGTTTGCGCAAACGCGCGCATGGCCTTCCCCGCCCTGGCGCCAAAGACCACACCCTCGAGCAGCGAATTGCTCGCAAGGCGGTTCGCGCCGTGCACTCCTGTACAGGCCACTTCGCCGGCGGCAAAAAGCCGGCCGAGCGTCGTCCGCCCATCGAGATCGGTGCGGACTCCGCCCATCGCGTAGTGCGCGGCGGGATGCACGGGCACGGGCGAACTCGTCATGTCGATGCCGTAGCGCAAGCAGGTTTCGTAGATGCGCGGAAAGCGCCCCCGCAGGTAAGATCCGTCGAGATGCGTCAGATCGAGGAACACGTGTGGATCGCCAGTGCGTTGAAGCTCGGCAACGATGGCGCGCGAGACGACGTCGCGGGGGGCAAGTTCCAAACGCGCGTCATAGCGTTCCATGAACCGCTCACCCTTGGCATTGCGGAGGTAGGCACCGTCGCCGCGCAGGGCCTCGGAGAGCAGGAATCTCGGCGCGCCTTCGATATGCAAGGCGGTCGGGTGGAATTGAACGAATTCGATATCGCTGATTTCGGCGCCGGCGCGGTAGGCGATGGCGACTCCATCGCCGGTGGCGACATCGGGATTTGTCGTTTCGAGAAACACATGGCCGAGTCCGCCGGAGGCGAGTACCGTCGCCC
Source organism: Bryobacteraceae bacterium (assembly GCA_039930685.1). GTDB lineage: Bacteria > Acidobacteriota > Terriglobia > Bryobacterales > Bryobacteraceae > JBBQWZ01. The sequence goes on from JBDTTK010000002.1 coordinate 8,634, forward strand.
GTGCCTGAATGTTCACCGCCCGGCGTTCTCGCTCGTCGCAGGCTACAGCCCCGACGACGGCGCCATCCTCGACAAGCAGATCCGTGATAGCGGAGAAACTGCGGAATTGAATACTCTTGAGCGACGCGGCCTTTTCGTACAGGGTCCGGGCAATCTCATGACCGGTTGAATCGCCACGGGCATGCAGGACGCGGTTGCGGGAGTGGGCGCCTTCGCGGGCGAACTGAAGCTTTCCGCCGATGCGGTCGAACGCGGCACCCCAGTCAATCAATTGCTGGATGGCGCCCGGACCCTCGTCGACGAGGGCGTGCACAGCATCGCGATCCGACAAACCATCGCCGGCGATGAGAGTATCCTGCTCGTGGAGTTCCACTTCGTCGTCATCGCTCAGTGCGGCTGCGATGCCGCCTTGCGCGTACTCGGAAGACGATTCCTGGAGAGTATCCTTGGCGACTACGAGCACCTCGCCGGCTTCGGCTAGCTCGATCGCGGCGCGGAGTCCGGCGACACCGGCACCGACAACGAGAAAATCGGGAGTCATGAAGGAAGACGGGCGCTTTCCTTCTCATGGTACAACGGTCGATATGCCCGTCTTTCGCGTCGAGACGGCGAATCGCAACTACGAGGCGATCGTCGAGCGGGGCGCCCTCCGGAAATTACAAGGTTCGATTCCAGATTCGAATGGTGCGACGTTCGTCGTCACAACGCGCGAGGTCTGGGCGTTGCATGGAGGCGCGCTTGCGCGGGCCCTTGATGGGCGACCGCATCACGTCCTGTACTTCGCGGGCGGCGAACCGAACAAGCGCGTGGCTCACGTCGAATCCATGGCGGAGCAAATGGTCGAACTCGGCGCGGACCGCTCCAGCATCGTGATCGCGTTCGGCGGCGGCATCGTGACGGACCTCGCAGGGTTCCTAGCTGCGATCTTCATGCGGGGCGTTCCGGTCATTCAGATTCCGACGACGCTGCTCGCGCAAGTGGACGCGGCTGTCGGCGGGAAAACTGGCGCCAATCTGCGAGGCGGCAAGAACCTGATCGGCGCGTTCCATCAGCCGCTGGTGGTCCTGATCGATCCGGACTTACTGGCGACGCTGTCGGAGCGCGAGTATCGCGCGGGGCTCTACGAAATCATCAAGTGCGGGATTATTCGCGACGCCGAATTGTTTCGCATTCTATCGGCGGAACGCGAGGCGGTGTTGTCGCGGCGCCCGGACATTGAAGAAACGATCATTGCGGCGGCGGTCCGCATCAAGTGCGAAGTCGTGACCGCGGACGAGAGAGAAGGCGATCTCCGGCGGATTCTCAATTTCGGACATACGGTCGGCCACGCCATCGAAGCGGAAACGAAGTATGAGACGCTCCTGCACGGCGAAGCCGTAGCTTACGGCATGCACGCGGCGGTCGAGATTTCTAAGGTGACCGGACTGACGGACACCGAAGCGAAGCAGATGCGCGACGTTATTGCAAGCTATGGGCCGTTGCCGCAGCTCAATGGAATTCGCGCCGGTTCGCTCGCGTCGCTGATGCTGCATGACAAGAAAACGGTCAAAGGCAAGGTGCACTTCGTCCTGACGCCGCGCGTAGGCGAAACCAAGATCGTATCAGGCATTCCGGAATCCGTGATTCTGGATGCGATCGAGGCTGCGATTCGATGAGCGTTTCCGGAACGACACCGCAGGGAATCCAAAGCGAAGAACAAGCAGCGCAGTGGGTGAGGGGGATGTTCGGACGCATCGCCGGACGCTACGACCTGCTGAATCACGTGTTGTCGTTCAACCTCGACAAGCGTTGGCGGAAGCGCACAGTGGCGCGAGTTGCGCCGCTTCTCCAGGACCCTAGGGCGCGCGTGCTCGATCTGTGTTGCGGCACCGGCGACGTGATGCTATCGCTTGAAGACCGCCGCGGCGCGGCGGTGCTCGGCAGCGACTTTTGTCATCCAATGCTAGTCGAAGCGAACCGCAAGGTGGCGTCCGCGGGCAAGAAGTCCAAACTCTTTGAAGCCGACGCGCTGCGCCTGCCGCTGGCCGATAATTCCCTTGATCTGATCACGGTGGCGTTTGGTTTTCGCAATTTCTCGAACTACCGGCGTGGGTTGGAAGAACTGTTGCGCGTATTGCGACCGGGCGGGACGTTGGCGATCCTCGAATTTTCGCAGCCAACCAATAAGCCGTTCGCGTTGCTGTACGGATTCTTTTCGACCAAGGTGCTGCCGTTCGTCGGCGGACTGGTTTCCGGCTCGCGGGAGGCGTACAGTTACCTGCCGGAGTCCATCCGGAAGTTCCCGGGCGCGGATGAGTTGGCAGAGCAGATGAAAGCGACCGGATTTTCAAACGTCGAATTCGAACGCATGACAGGCGGCAGCGTGGCGCTGCACCTGGGCAAGAAATAGACAGCGTTTACGCCAGGCGTTTGGCCATCGCGTCAAGTCGAGCCAGTGTTTCCTCGATGTCTGCTTCCGTAGTCCGAGGATTAATCGTGCACATCCGCAGGACAGTGCGGCCGCGAAGGATCGTCGTCGAAAGGATCGCGAAGCCGTCGGCCAGCATTTCTTCCATCAACGCGGTTTGCACGGCATCCTCGGAGCCGTAGCGAAACGATAGCATCGCCATGTTTGCGCCGGCGACGACTTCCCAACCGGGCATCCGCTCCAGGCACCGTTGCGTGTGCTCGGCAAGCGCGAAGCCCCGGTCGACCGCGGCGCGGAAGGCGTCGATGCCAAAGACCTTGACCGACATCCAAACCTTAAGCGCGCGAAATCCGCGGGTCAACTGAATGCCGTAGTCGCAAGGATTCACTTCCTGCTCGTTGCGATGGATGTCCTTGAGGTAATCCGGCAGGATGCGGTACGCGTCTCTTAGACGCTCCGCGTCGCGGAGGAGGATGCAGCCGCATTCGATGGGCTGAAACAGCCACTTGTGCGGATCAAGCGAAAGCGAGTCCGCGAATTCCATGCCTTCGAGAATGCGCTTGCCTCGCTCGCAGATCACGGCGGCCGCCCCATACGCGCCATCGACGTGCATCCAGAGATCCTCACGGCGGGCCACAGCAGCGACATCGATAAGGGGATCCACAGCGCCCGTATTGGTGGTCCCACCATTCGCAATGACGCAGAACGGGCGTAGACCCGCGGCCTTGTCCGCCGAGATGCGCTCGGCGAGCGCCTGGACCGGTAGGCGAAAGGAAGGATCGCTCGCAATCTTGACGATGTGTTCGGGCAGGAAGCCCACCACGCGCAGGGCCTTTTCAATCGACGAATGCGTCTGGTCGGAGAAGTACACCCGGGCGCCCCGAAGATCGCCGGAAAGCTTCGTGTCGCGAGCGACGGCAAGCGCGGTGAGGTTCGCAACGGATCCGCCACTGACGAAGAGTCCGCCGGCCGTTTCCGGGAAGCCGCAGAGTCCTCGGAGCCAATCGATGGTTTGGAGCTCCATCGCGGCCGCGGCGGAACCGCCCAGCCAGGATCCATTGAAGACATTCAACCCGCTGGCGAGTGCGTCGCCCAGGACGCTGACGTAATTCGAAGGGCCGGGAACGAATGCAAAGAATCGGGGATGCGTGAGATTCAGGCGGTTGGGAATGACGTCACGTTGAATTTGGTCGAGGACCGCGTCGAACGAGGATCCGGCCGGTGGAACAGGCTCCCGGAGCGCGGCACGTATTTCGGCGAGCTTGGCTTTGTGGCCCACGGGACGAGTCCGCGCGGCGTCCATTTGTTCAACGAGGAGATCGATGACGCGATATCCCATCGCGCGCATCTCGTCGGAGGAGAAATCCAGTTGGTGGTTGATCGGGTCCGTGCCCATTCCAACCAGCTTAGCGTTGCGCGGCTATTTCGAGCGCAGATTCGAGCTGCTCTTTCGTCAAAGTAGTGCTGATAAAGAGCTCCTGCCTCGCCCCGGCAGCGAGCGCGATCGCCTTCCAGCCATTCGTCACGGGCACGGTGATGCGGATCTTGACCGCTCCCTTGGCATCGCGGACCGGCCGGATGACTCCGGGAATAATGGAGCGAATGTCCGGCTGCTCGCCCAGGAGACGAAGCAACAAAGGGCGCAGTCCCTCAATGATGCTGTGCTCGATTTTGAGCCGGTCCTGATGGGTCCGCAGGCGCATTACTTGAAGCGCTTTCGAAATTGAAAGTCGATGCCAAAGACGCCGTTGCTGTCGCGGAGTGCAATCATGCTCCAGTTGCGACTGAGATCCCATTCGAGGCGAACGATTTGTTCCTGCGTGCGATTGAGGTTGGTGATGTACGTGACTGTGATATCGCGCGAAACCTGCTGCTCGAGAGTAAGGCGGGCTTGCGGAATCGCCTCGACGCCGGTTAGCTGCGGATCGATTTTTACGCGACTGACGCCAAAGAAACGTTGCAGCCGATTCGAAAGCTGCGCCGACACTGCTTGGCCGAGAAGCGAATTCCCGGCCTGCAGGAAGCTCGACTGGGCGCTGACCGTGTCGGAGCCCGTCGCGGAAACAGAATTCGGATCGCGGCCCACTGCCAGAAGGGCGATAATCTCCCGTGTCTGAAGCGGCGGATCCGAACGATACGTCACGTTCAGCTTACTGATGGTTCCGGAGAAGCTGATGTTCACGATCACCGCGCGCGCCTTGGTTTCAAGATCCATGTCAAAGACCGGTTCGATCTTGACTGGATTGAAGAAGCGAATCTCACCGCGGTTAATTGTGTAGCGATTGCCGAAGACCTGAATGTCTCCGGAGTCGACCGAAACACTGCCGAGCAGTGCGGGGCGGATCGGTGAGCCGCGAAGCCGCAAGTCGACGTCAGCCTGCACATTGCTGGAGAGCGAGGTATTCACCTGCATGTCGGCTCCACTCTCAATGCGAATATCGAACTGCATCCCGCGGAGATACTCATTGGGCCGCGACACCGTGGGCACGGGTTTGGCGGTGGACGCAAGCAATTGACCGAGATCGGTGCGCGGCTGGAAGCTGATCTTGTTTACCGTGACGGTACCCGCCAGCAGGCTATTCTCGGAGGTTCCGCTAAGTGATAACTGCGAGTTGAACGTTATACTGACGTCCTCCGGATAGCGGACTCGCACCGTCTCCGCTTGCGCCTGGAGGCGGTATACCAGTGCGGTGCCGCCATACTCTAAGAATCCGGAAAACTTAAGCTGGCCGCCTCCAGTCTCCGCGACAAGACTTTGTATCGTTGCCCGCCCGTTGTCGAACACGACGATTCCGTTGGCATTGTCGACGCCATTCGGCAGGTCCGCCAAATAGAGCGATGCCTTCTTCAGTTCGAGGCGCCCGCGGATGCGGGGCTCACTGATCGAACCCCGAACGGTGGCGTCGACGGTGGCATCGCCCTTCGCGAGAAGGTCCGGGTTGACCAATTGGAGGATGGCCAGGTTGACGTTTCCGCGCAATACGAGCGAGGAATCCGCCTTGGGCTGCAGTCCGACCTGACCGGAGACCTCGATACTGGTGTTCTGTGCCGTGAATTGAGCGTCCGAGATGCGTGCCAGATCTTTGGTCACGACGATCTTCACCGGCTTACTGTTTTTCAATGTCACGTCTTGCGCTTGAATACCAAGGCGCAATTTCTGGGCGGCCTTCGCGCTGATCTGTACCGTGTCGAGAGTCAGTTCGCCTTTGATGGATTCCGGCTTGCTGAGGGAACCAGCGAACACCGCGTTGCCGCTCACAAAGCCATCGAAGGGAAGTTGATCCCACCCGCCAAGGGTCGGTCGAAGATCGTGAAGCGTAGCGGCGCTGAGCCTCGGGAATCGGATGGTGGCCGAAAGCGGGTAATCGCCGTTCAACTGGAACTGGCCGGTTCCCTCGACCTTTTCGCCGTGAAGGTCGAGCGCGGCGGTTGCGGAAAGCGTTCCGTTGTTGGATTTCGCTGAAAACGTCAGATCGCCGGCGCGCCGCTTTTCGAAGGTAATCGAGCGGATGGCTCCATCGCCATTCAGAGCCGTCAACTCAGGGTTGCCGTTGACAATCCGGCCGTCGACCGTGACCTTCGCCTGCAGCTTTCCGCTGAGATCCAGGTTGTTTTCGCGCCAACGTTGAATCGCGTCGAGGACGACCGAATCCGTGGACCCGTTTGCATGGAACGTGCCATTCCGGTAATCTCCTGCCGGATGATCGAGCCAGCCGGACGCTGTCACATGCGCGCCCGCCGCATCGGCATTGAGAGACGCGAGTTCAATTCTTCGGTCGGTTAGCTTGCCGGTGACTCGGACGGCGGTGAAGTGTTCGCCATATGCGGCCATCTTCTCGCTCCGCAGAGAAGCGTCGACTACAGGGTGGTTCGCAGTGCCGGCGACGCGCAACGACCCGTCCAGGACGCCTTCGACGGATAACGTCTGCCCGAATTCCTTGGCGAGCGCATCGACGCGGACTCCTTGAAGTTGGACCTGTGCACTGATCGCACCCTCATGAACTTTCCAGGCGTCGAGGACCGCTTGTCCGGTTCCAGTGGCATTGCCTACCTTGGTTTCGACAGAGAAGCCACTCAGTTTGACGAGGGATCGCGAGATGTCTAGATCTGCTTCAACCTTCTCGATGCTGTGGCCTTCGACTCGAAATCTCGTAGCCTGCACGTGCCCCTTGAACTTGGGATCGGTCAGTTCTCCAAGCAGCGCCCCTTCCACGCGGATCGCCCCCCCGTTCAGTTCAACGGGTAGAGATTCGGGAGCTTTCTCCCCTAGCAGGTCGAAAATCGGAAGAAGATCGTTCAGGTTCGTGGACTGCGCGCGGACCGTCAACTGGGAACCAAGCGTACCCGAGGCTTCGACGCGCGTCGAGGCCGTGGCAGCAAACGCCTCGTCCAAGTGGATGGTTCCAGCATCCTGGTCATAGAGGATGTCGGCGTGGCCCGTCAATGGCGGACCGCTTGCCGCCGGCACGATACCCACATGCGCTTCGACCCTGGTGTTTTGCGCCGATCCATTCGCCACGATACCGCTCAGATGAAGCTCGCCCGAAAGGTTTCCATCCCAAGGCATCTCACGAGCCTTCATCAGTGTTAACAAGCGCCGTGCGTTTGCGTTTGCGATGTGTCCGTCAACTCTCCACTTCCGCCACTGCTCGAACGAACCGGAACCCTGAAATTGTGCCCCGAGGGCATTCGCGTTCACGCCCGTCAGGACAACGTGGTCTTGCGTGAGGTCCATCGCCGCCTGCACCCCGACGCCATCGAGACGGATTCGCGAATCTCGATACGAAAGGCCCGAAGCCACGACAGATCCGTTCAGGCGAAAGTTGGCCGGCGTTGCGAAATCGACCTGGAGCTTTCCATCGAGCATGGCTGCGCCCGCAATGACGGACGAAGGCGGCAGGTCCGGCACGCCGACGACTCCTTTCAGTTCGAAATCACCCCGCGGCTGATTGAGGCGCGTGAGCGCCCCAGTCAGTTCGAGATGAGAGGTCTTGGTGTCCAGCTTTAGGCGGGAAAACTGAATCTGCTGGTCCTTCAGTGTGAACGCCGCATCTACCGCGGGGTTAAGGGGTCCAAAACCTGTTCCAGCGATGCGGAGGCTTTGCGCCTTGAGGTTGCCCCGATAGAGCGGCCCCACGGATTCATAGTTGAGTGCCGCGTTGAATTTCTCCGCAAGAATCTCCAGGGGCAGCTTCCGATCATTCAACTCGAACGTGCCGTCGGTCAATTCGAGCCGTCCGATTTTCAATCGCAACAAGTCTTCGGACCAGACCGTCGCCGACGGATTCTTTTGTTGAGGTCCGGGAATGTTTGTAGTTCCGTCCTTGTTGATGGTGAGGTGAACCTCGGGCCGTCGAATCACGAGCGACCGCAGATCAACGGTGCGTTTTGACCAGGAAGTGACGCTCAGCCCGGCCGCGAGGCTTTCGATTCGCAGAAGTGGAGGTGCGCCGGAAGGTTCAAGGCCATGAAGAACGATGCCCCCCGCTTTGGCCTGGATGCCGGTCCACTGAATTTCGAGCGAACCAATCTCTGCGCGTCCGCCGGTTGCGTGCTCCAACTCAGAAATGATGCGTTCACGCACCTTGCCCAGAAACCAATCGCTGCGGAGCACGACAAGTCCGACGCCCAGCGCCACAATCAGTAAGCCGGCCAACCAGAAAATCGTCTTTCGGAGGCGTCTCATCGGAAGACCTCCTCGCGATACACGATATCTTCTCGCGTGCGCGTTTCACCGAGCCAGCGGTCAAGAGCCCTGTCCGCGCGCTCTCGGGAAAGAACGGCGACAATTTCGGCGCGAGAATCCTCGAGGCTGGGTGGCGGCTCAGACCGCTTGGTCTTCCAGTCCGCGACCTGCTTATCGTAGAGGTCCTTGATATCGTCCTCGCTGACTTGCACACCTGGTTGAAAGCGATAATCGATGAACTGCACGAGCCTTACGCGCAACTTGAGATGGTTGTCTATTTCAAAAGCAGTCACCCCGGCGGCAGTGAGCGCCGCCTTGTAGGCTTCTTCCGATGGATAGCGGACTTTGACTTGTGCCAGAAGTGCGCCGATTTCCGTATCCTGCGGAAGAGAGTAGCGATTCAGGATCAGTTCCCGGTCGATCAGGGCGCGCTCCACAAGACGCTCTGCCGCTTTGCGCTTGCTCGCGCCGCTCAGATCCGGTTTCTCCCCTTCGATGAACGCGGCCACCCGAAGTTCATCCAAGACCTGGGATCCCGTGATAACTTGTCGACCGATGGTTACGGCGATGCGGTCCAGAATCTCCGCTGGTAGTGACGCTGCGACAAGTAGGATGAGCCAATACTTCATCAGAACGCCTGTCCAAGGGAGAAATGGAACTGGAATACGTTAATTCTCTGATTCACCTGCTGGCCGAGACCGTTAATCAGGTCTTCCCGCGAACCTTTGAAGCCGAAGAAGCGGGGCGAATTGGGACTCAGCGAGAAATCCAGGCGAAGCGGACCAATCGGCGTGCGATACCGAATTCCAAAACCGGCGCTCTGCACCATGTAGTTGAAGTCGCTGAGGTCGTGCTGCCGAAAACGGAAACTGATACTCCGGATATCGCTGTAGACGTTGCCGGCATCGTGGAAGATGACGCCGCCGAGATTATCGCCAATTAACGGAAAACGAAGTTCGAGGGAATTAAACAGCTGCGCGCTCCCCCCGAGGGGGAACCCGGTCTTAAGATCGCGCGGACCGGCTTGATTGTCGGGGAAAGCGCGGTGCGAATTCGATCCGCCGGCGAAAAATCGTTCAGGCAGTGGAATGTCGCGTCCGCCGGAAACCCGCTGGATGTAGCCGAAGTTGAGCGTCCGCGCAAACACGAGGTCTTTGCTCTTCCCGATGCGGTAATAGGTACTGTTCCGGAAAGCCACCCGGGTGAAGTTTGCCTCCGAGGCGATCAAGCCTTTCGCGAACCCGACGTCCGCAGTGCTGTACGAACCCGAATGCGAATCCGCCGGATCATCCCTCCGGTCGCGGATAAAGGTGGTGCTGCCGACCAGTACGCGATCCGGCTGCGCCAGCAGCGGCACGAGACCCGGATCGATTCTGAGGCTGTTCGGGTCGATCGAAGCACGCCGGAACGTAATTCGGTATTGCAGGCTGTCCGAACGCGAGATGCGCTGTTGCAACTGGATGGAGCCTTCCAGTCGCCTGGATGAGTAGGTTCGTACATCCTGGGATTGATCGTACGATGCGTTGATCGAAAAATTGAACTTATCGTCGCCCAGAAATTGGGGCGCAAGGTAGCTGATCAGCGCCCGCTGCTGAAGGCTGGAGACGCGCCCCTGGACACCGATGGTATGCCCCAATCCGAGGAAGTTGAGCCGGCTCACGCCCAGGGAAACGCGCGGACTGAAGCCCGTCGCGCCGGCGGGCGAGTCGAAGCTGGTGGAACTGCCTCCGCCGATACGAGCAAGTTCGGCGCCAACGCCGACGTTCAGTGAATAACGCCGGGCTTCGTCGATCTGGTAGAGGATGAACTTGCTCTCCTCTTCGCCGTCTGGATTTTGCACGGCGGTTTGTACCTTCGCAAAAATACCGAGGTCATAGAGCCTGCGTTGACTGTCGCCGATCCGGGCCTGTGACACGGGATCGCCGGGGACGAGAGAAATCCGGTTATCGACCAGCGTGCGATTCGTGGTCTCCAACCCGCCCACAAGGACGCCCCTGACGAATTGCTGCCGCCCTGGCCGGACCGTGAACTTGAGATTGACACGGGTGGGAATGTCAGCCGACGTTTGACTCCAATCGAAGATGGCGTCCAGATAACCGCGATTGTAGTAATAGTTGAGAATGGCGTCCCGATCGGTCGCCACGTTCAGCTCGCTGTAGGGCTGGCCCTCGTTCGACAACAGCGTGGAGAGAATCTGCTCCTTGTCTTCGTCGTTGGCGCCCTCCAATTCAAGCTTCGAAACGAACCACTGAGGACCCTCGTTGACCTGCAGTCGGACACCCAAATCGCCGCTCTTTCCCCCAAAGTCTTCTTCCACCGAGGAAAGCACCTGCACATCGCGGAATCCGTTCGAGCGATATAGCTCTTCAATCGAATCGATGTCCTTGTTCAGCAGACGGACGCTATAGCGACCATTTCGGAAGCGCAGGAAGCTCGCCGGCCTAACGTACATCCGTTCGCGCAAAGTGGGCGTATCGAAGTAACGATTCCCCGAGATCTCGAGATTGACCAGCTTGCTTCGATCGTTCCGTTCGATCTGAAAGTTGATGACCTGCCGGTTGTCCTGCTCGGGAAGTAATTCAAAATCGACGTCCGCATCGAAATAGCCCTGCGACTGAAAGTATTCGAGGAGGTTTCGTTTGCCCTCATTCAGCAGCGTGCGGTCGACGCTTCGCTCCTGATAAATCGGGATCAGCTGCTTTAGTCGGCCCTTCGAGACCTTGGTTCCCGAGGTATGGACCAGAACTCGAGGTCCGCTGTCGACGCGGAGCGTCGGCGTCACCGTATTCGAGGCCTGATCGTAATCGAGTTTCTCGAGCGTGACTTTCGACAGAAGGCGATCCCCCTTCTGGAGGCGGCTCAATACCTTCTCGATGCCGGAATCCAGGCGGGCTTGCGTTTGCGTGCGCCAACCCAGCAAGCCGCGTCCGATCGCGGGCAACCCGAAGAGGGAGAACCCGCGCTGCCACCCGGTCGCCCCGACCAGGCTGTCGACCGAAACTTTGGGGTCGCCGGTAATCACCACCTTGTCAAAATGGGCGCGATGTCCGGGATCGACAGACAAATCGATTCCGATCTGCTCGGTATTGTCATCGCGATCCGTCTTTGAGCTGATAGTCGCCTGGTATAAACCGTTGGCACGAAGCCGATCCTGGACGTTCTGCACCGCCTGTTTGAGATCGTTCTGGACGAAAGGCGTCCCGAGTTGGAGTTTGGTCGCAGTTCCAAGTTGACCCTTACTGGGCGGTTCCGGCACCCCATCCACCGCCACTTGGCCCACGAAATAAGTGAGCGTGGTGATAAATTTTAGTTTGACGCCGGCGCCATCGGCCACTCCATCCACCTGAATATCCTGGAAGCGGCCGGTGCTATAGAGCTTCTGAATCGCGTCGCGAACCGAGTCCGCAGTCAGAATGGCGCCGGTCTTGATCGGCAGGATACGCAGCAACTCTTCGTCCGGCATCGGTTGACGGGCTGGAGAAAACTGGATGGAAGTGACTGGAAGTCCAGTGAATTGTGCGCGAGCCGACCCAGGCAAGAAGATCAGGACCGCCAGGGCTATCGCACACCGCACACTGTTAAAGATAACGCAGGGGCGGTTCGTGCTTCATGCAAAGTCGCTATCATTCAAATGAATGGTGCCCCTGCACAGCGAGGATCGCTATTCCCGCCAGATTCGCTTTCACGGGATCGGCGAAGAGGGACAGCGCGCGATCGCAGCGGCAAGAGTCGCAATTGTTGGTTGTGGCGCCTTGGGTAGCTTTCAGGCGGAAGCGCTCGCGCGGGCGGGCGTAGGCCGAATCCGGATCATCGACCGCGATTACGTCGAGCTGAGCAACCTGCAGCGTCAATGGTTGTTTGAAGAGGCTGACGCGGCGGCGGCCGTCCCGAAAGCAATCGCAGCCGCAAGGCGGCTCGCACAACTCAACTCTCAGGTATCGATCGACCCGCAGGTTGCCGACCTGACCCCCGCGAATACGGAGGATCTGCTCGAATCCGCGGACGTGATTCTAGACGGTACGGACAACTTTGAAACGCGTTATTTAATCAACGACTATGCGGTGAGCCGCGGCGTACCCTGGATCTACGGCGCCGCGGTCGGCAGCTACGGCCTGGAGTTGGCGATCGTACCGGGTGTTACGGCGTGCCTCAAGTGCGTCTATCCCGCGCCGCCGTCCGAACCCCAGCCAACGTGCGAAACGGCGGGCGTCCTGAGTTCGATCACCAGCATGATCGCGGCCCTCCAAGTCGCGGACGCGTTGAAACAATTAACTAGCGCGAAGGTAACCGCGCGCCTCACAACCATCGACGTGTGGTCCGGAGAGATTCGCCAGCTTGCTGCCCCGGCTCGTGATCCCAATTGCGCGTGCTGCGCGCGCCACGACTATGTTCATCTCGACGGCTCGGATCGTGCGCCGATCAGCTTGTGTGGCCGGAACGCAGTGCAAATCCACGAGCGCCGGCGTCCGGTGGACTTGCAGGAGTTGAAGACGCGGATCGAAGCGCTGGGCGACGTGCGCGTAAATGAGTTCGCTTTGCGCGCGCAAATACCCCCGTACGAACTCACCGTATTTCCGGATGGCCGCGCGATCATCAAAGGGACCACCGATACGGGCGTCGCGCGTAGCGTGTACGCCCGGTATGTAGGCTAACTCAGCCTCGGCTTCTGTCGCTCGCAGTCCTTGGTCACGACTGCAACACGGCGATGATTTCCTCAATCGACTCCTCGTCGGCGAGCAATACGCGGTGCGGAAACCAGAAGGCATCTCCGAGATAGGCTTCCGAATTGGGGCACGGCGTAACTCGGCACGGAACAGTTCGATACATCGGATTCTGATACAACGTGTGTGGGTAAAACGGCGTGCAAGGTATCCCCGCCACCGTCACTTTCTTGTGAAACTCGTCGCGCGTGGCACCGAACTTACCCGCGTCGATGCGGCCGCATAAGAGATACTCCGAATGCACGTTGACCGCTGCTGGAATCTTCTGAAACACGAGGCCTTCGCGGTCTGTCAAGGCTTCGCGAATGCGCTTGCTGTTCCGCGTCCGCCGCGCGATCTGCTCGGGAACCCGATCCATTTGGGCCATGAGCACGGCCGCTTGCAGCGCCGTGATCCTCAGATTCGATCCCAAGGTGTAGTGGAAGAAGAACCCCTCGCCTTCGCGGCGGCCTTGATTGATGAACGCCCGAGCCTTTTCCGCGAACGTCGCGTCGTTGCTCGTCAGCATTCCTCCTTCGCCGGCGGTCAGAATCTTGCCGTTCTGCAAACTGAAGGATGCCGCGAGGCCGAAGCTTCCCGCACGCTTGCCGTTCCATTCGGAACCGACGGCATGAGCGGCATCCTCGAGCAACAGGATTCCGTGCTTCGCGGCAATCGCGGAAAGCTCCTCGATCTCGCAAAGCGGACCGCCGAAATGGACCGCGAGAATAGCCTTGGTCCGCGGCGTAATCGCCCGCCGCACCGCATCCGGATCGATGTTGAAGCTATATTCCTCAATGTCGACAAACACGGGAATTGCGCCGGCGCGAGAGACAGCCGTGGCCGTCGACACAAAAGAGATCGCCGGGACGATGACCTCATCGCCGGGTCCGATGCCGAGAACCGCGAACATCGCTTCGAGCGTCACCGTGCCGTTGAACGCGGCCAATCCGTATCCGCAGTGTTGAAAATCGGCGAACCGGTGCTCGAACCGCGGCACGATCTCGTGAAAGCCGCCCCACTGCGTACTCCCGAGCACTTCGCGCAGTAATTCGATCTCGCGCTCGCCGGCCTCCGGCCAATTCGGAATCCTCATGAGAAACTTCAGGATAACGTGCCGCTTCTTTTCCTCGCGCTCGGGCTCGCGTTTCAATCGCCGCAAAATCCGTCTCCGATGACGGAGGATGTTCGCGCGAACACGCGGATCGTTGAACAGGATGTGGCGGGACGGCGGATGCCGTTGTCGATTGGCCGACTGCTTATCCACGGATCGGCGAAGCGGATGCCTCTGGTGGTTCATTTTCATGGGCCCCCGTGGGTCGCGGAGCAGGCAGCGTCCGGCCGCTGGAAGAATGTCGCGGTGATCGCCGTCGACGTAGGGAGCGGATCGGGCGCGTATGAGAGGACGTTCGCCGAACCGGGACGATTCGCTGCGTTGCTCAAGGAGGCGCGCCAGGCGTCGGGCATCGAATTTTCGCGACTCACGCTCACTTCCTGGAGCGCGGGGTACGGCGCCGTTCGCGCGATCCTTCGCGATGGATTCAAACCGGACGCCGTGCTGCTCATGGACTCGCTTCACGCGGGGTACGTGACGGAAGGTAAACCCGGTCCCGTCTTGAAGGACGACCTTCGGCCGTTCGTCGAGTATGCACGCAAGGGTCACCTTGTCATGACGCATTCTGAGGTCTTTCCGGGCACTTTTGCGAGCACGACGGAAGCCATCGATGATTTACTCCGTGACTTGGGGCTTCGCCATCACCCCGTGCTCAAGTGGGGTCCGCTCGGGATGCAGGAGATCAGCGAGATAAAGAACGATCGCGTTCTGGTGATGGGGTTCGCCGGTAATTCCGCGCCAGACCATGAAGACCACCTATTCGCCATGGGTGACTGGCTAAAGCTGCTGAAGTAGGTCACTCACCGGAAGATGTTGAGGGCCGGGAGGTCCGCGGAGGGCAACGGCACGCCCAGGAACTTCGCGATCGTCGGCGCGATGCTGCGCATGTCGATGTCCCCGAGATCTACTCCTGCGCGGATTCCGGACCCGCTAATCAGAAATGTCGCCCGCATGTCAGGATTCATCGGCGAATAGCCGTGGGTACCGCCGGGCTTGATCGCGCGGACCAGCGCTCCCTCCAGCGCGGTTCCCACCGAAAAGCCGGACTTCATGTCGACGGCGAATTCGGCGGCCGGCGTTCCGCCTAGAGCGGCAATCGCCTTGCGATCAAGTACGCGCGCGACGCCGTTGGCCGGATCAGCGGCGATTTCCTTAAGGAGCGCTTCGACTTCGTTCCGCGTTGCCGTGTCCCTCGGGTCCTTGATAACGACGAAATAGGACGCGCTCGCCGCCCACGCCTCAGCCTTCCAGTCACTGACCGCGCCGGGCTTCTTGGGATTCGGCGTGATTAGTCCGGCTTTCACAAATGCGACCTTTAGGTTAAGCTCCCGGTCGATCTTCGCGAAGCCGTGGTCGGAAACGATGACGACCGCTGACGCTGGAGCGGCCTCGCGAATCGCCTTCGCAAGTACGCCGACCATTTCGTCCGTGGCTTCCAAAACGGCGTTTGCTTCCGGACTGAACTGACCGGTTTCGTGTTCGACATGATCGAGCCCCGCGAGGTGGACAGTAACGAAGCGGGCTTTCTTCTCGCGAATCATGCGCTCGGCGTAACGGGTGCGAATCCAATCGGTGGGAATCGGAGCGTCCTGATCGTACCGATACGGTCCGAGGACGGGTCCGAATTCTTGCATCAGGCTCGGCGGTGTCGCAACAGCACGGTTTAGCTTTGCGTCGTCAGGGGTCCATGCGCGCCAGATCTCCGGCACGTTGAAGTGGATGCCCGGTGCTCCAACCGTGACAGGCCAACTGACGCTTCCGGTCGGAATGCCGGCCTTCGCCGCGGCGTCCCAGAGCGTCGGCGCCTTGATGTCTTCTGCGTACCAATACCAGCCAGATTGATTCTTAACCAACGGATCGAAGACGACGTTGTTGGGAATGCCATGCTTCGCAGGCCAAACTCCAGTGACGATCGTCGTGTGGCTGGGATAGGTGACCGTCGGCAGGACGCCGCGCACGGTCTGCGCGTAGGCTCCAGCCTTTAGGAATTGTCGGAGGTTCGGAATCTTGAGGCCATGCTTGTCGGCTTGCGTTACAGCGTCCGGCCGGAGTCCGTCGATGGAGATGAGGACGACCGCGCGCGACTGGGCCGCGGCGGCCAACGCAAAGATCGGGAGGGCGATTAGGACCCGGCGGAGCATGGCTACATCATACGGCGGCACGGGGATCTAAGCGGCAGTCGCCGAACTCCGAGAACCGGTCTGCCAGGAAACTAGCGCACTTCCTCCTCCGCTCCGCCGCCGCGGCCACCCGCGTGCGCCGGACCGCGAAAGACCGCATTCACGAATAGCATCCCAAGCCCATCGAGGTACGCTCTGTACGTCGGGTCAGACGTAAATCCGATCACGTAGCCGCGGCCTTCGCGTTGGACGATGACGAACGGTTTGTGCGCAAGCTGCTTCTTGTACTCGTCCCACATGTAGCCACTGGCGAGGACCTCGTCCGGTCCGGCAAAGCTCACGGCGTTCACACCGCGATCGATCTTGATCGGCGTGAAGAACAG
>JBDTTK010000003.1:0-21746 GCA_039930685.1 Bryobacteraceae bacterium
GTGTTCACCCAGGCATGGAGCGGGTCGACGCTGCCGCGAACGATCCATGCCCGATAACTTCACCGGGAGACCAGTCACCGTAAAGCCCGCCGCATCCTGAAGCATCGCTCGGGCAGCGGTTTGCGGATCAGCGGCGACCGCGTCCAACTCCCTAACCGGGGAGCAGGGAATACCCGCCGCCTTCAGCCGCGCTTCCCAATAGGCGGCCGGATGCGCGCGGAAGATTTCGGTTAACAGCGGCTCCAGCACTCCGCGATTCTTTACGCGCAGCCGGTTGGTCGCATAGTCGGGGTGGGCGGCGAGATCCCGTCGATCGATCGCGGGGCAGAATGCCTCCCAGAGCTTTTCGGTCGCCACCGCGATCACAATCTCGCGGTCCGCCGCTGGGAACCCGCGGTAGGGCACGATGGTCGGAAACGCGGTCCCCATTGGTTCCGGCGGATTTCCAGACCCCATGAAGTTCGCAAAATTTGAAGCCATTGCCGAGAGCATTCCGTCGAACATCGAGACATCCACAAGCCGGCCTTCGCCGGTCCGTTCGCGCCACTGGAGCGCCATCAGGATACCGATCAGCCCGAACATGCCGGCGCTGATGTCGGCGACAGAATGTCCGCAGCGGACTCGCTCGGCATCCGGTCCGCTGCCTGTCATCGAGATCAACCCGCTCGACGCCTGCAAGACCAGATCGAGCGCCGGATCATCCCGCCTTGGACCATCCTGGCCATACCCTGAGATCGCGCAATAGACGAGCCGTGGATTCCTCAGGCGCGCGGCTTCGTAGCCTAACCCGAGCCGGGTCATCGTACCGGGACGCATGTTTTCGATCAGGATGTCGGCATGCTCGATCAGCTCCAGGCACAGAGCGAGGCCTTCGGGCGTCTTGAGGTCGATCGCAACGCCCTTCTTGCCGGGATTCAGGCCGAGAAAGAACGCCGCGTGTTCCCCGGTTCCGGTCTCGACGAATGGCGGGCCCCAGGTCCGCGCCAGGTCGCCTTCCGGAGACTCGATCTTGTAGACGCGCGCGCCGTACTGCGCCATGAGCATTGTGCAGTAGGGCCCTGCGAGCGCGTGAGAGAAATCGAGGACGACCAGTCCCTCCAAGGGCGTGGATCCAGGTGAATTGGCTTCTGGCATGAAGTCCGTAGGATAGCCCTTCGGCCACCCGCCCCCGTGCATGTTCCTCGTACGCTTCGACAGTGCAAATTCGGGATACGATAGGTGTTACTTCCGGAACCGTTCTATCCGGCACGTCGCGCGGATCGCCAAAAGGATTCGCGAACACGCATCGCCAATCTCAACGGCGTCTCAAATGATGACACCTTGCGGAGGATCATGCCCCAGCGGCTCTATCGAGCCACCTATTGGATCGCGGCGCTCGCATTGATCATCGGGCCCTTGTTGTGGTTCCTGATTCGACCTGCGCCACTGCCGAAGTTCGATCGTCCTCTGCGATTGGGGATGTCGGGGTCAAAGCCGTTCCAATTCTGGAAGGGCGATTCACCCGCGGGATTTACGGTGGAAGCCTTCGATGAAGCGGCTCGGCGGGCCGGCGTCCCGATTGAATGGAATCGCGAGCCGGCGAGGGCCAACAGCGGACTTCTGGACGGTTCCGCGGACCTCTGGGCGAGAGTACCGGACACGCCTCGCTATCATAACCCTAAGATTCACCTCACCCGCCCCTGGATGACGTTTCACCTGGTGCTGCTTTCGCCGGCCGGACCGGGAGCGGAAGGGCCGGTCCGCAGCGTGGCGGTAGCTAAGACCTCAGATGCCATCGGCGAGCTGCGCCGCGTGCTGCCGGAGGTCCAACTGTACCCGGTCGCCACGCGCGAAGGCGCAATGGAGGCGACCTGCACCGGCAAGGCGGATGCGGTTCTGCTTGAACTCCGCGTGGCGCAGCAATTCATGCTCGACCGGCCAGCGCCATGCCAGGGCGTGGCTCTGGTGTTCCGGCAGTCAGCTGAGATCAGCGTCCCATGCCTCATTGGCTCCACGTTGGCCGCCGCTCCCGCCGCGGAGGCCCTTCGTGACCAGCTTGACCACATGGCGGCCGACGGCACGCTGGCCGGCATCCAAGCCAAATGGTTCCTCGTTCCGCAGAGCGATCTCCAAAAACTGTACGACACGGAATCCGCACGGCGAACCCAGCGGCTCCTACTCGGGGGGATGTTGGCGCTCATCGCCTTGTCGGGAGTCCTTGTCTGGCAGACGCGACGCCTTCGCGCCGCGCGACTCGCGGCCGAGCGTGCGAATGCGGCCAAGAGCGAGTTCCTCGCGGCGATGAGCCATGAGATCCGGACGCCGATGAACGGCGTCCTCTCGATGGCGGACCTGCTCCGCGCCACGCCGCTGTCATCCAGCCAGAAGGAGATGGCCGACATCATCTATTCGAGTTCCGGCCAGCTTCTGCACGTCTTGAACGACATCCTCGATTTTTCAAAGGTCGAAGCCGGCGAGATCTCCCTCGAGGATTCCGACGTCGCCGTGCGGGCGATATGCAGCGAAACGCTTCGGCTCTTCGGCGAATCCGCGCGCAGCAAAGGGATCGAACTCGCACTCTCATTCGAAAAAGCGCCGCCGACAATCATCGCGGACGCTACTCGCCTGCGCCAGATTCTCCTCAACCTGACCGGCAACGCCATCAAGTTCACGTCGCATGGGCGCGTCGAACTCCGCGTCAGCTCCACTGCGGGGAATATCCGGTTCGAAGTCATCGACACCGGAATCGGCATGCGCCCCGAGCAGATCGACCGGGTCTTTCAGCCCTTCGCGCAGGCCCATGGCGATGCCCACCGCTACGGAGGAACCGGGCTCGGCCTCGCGATCTCGCGCAAGCTGGTGCACCGTATGGGCGGCGAAATGGGCGTTATCAGCCTTCCCGGACAGGGTTCCACGTTTTGGTTCTGGCTGCCGTTGCGTCAGCCCACGGGTCCGGCGGAACAGGACGACCCCGACGCAATCACCGCGACCGGCGAGCGGAAATTCCGCATCCTGGTGTGCGAAGACAACATCATGAACGCCAAAGTCGTTCTTGCAATGCTGGCACGGATCGGCCACTCCTCCACATGCGTATACAACGGGGAAGAAGCCATCGCGAAGGCCGCTGGCTCGGACTTCGACCTAGTCCTGATGGACTGCCAGATGCCCAAACTGGACGGCTATGAGGCCACTCGTAGAATCCGCGCGCGCGAGGCCTCCATGGGCGCGGGCCGGCTGCCGATTGTCGCCATGACCGCGCATGCGCTGACCGGCGATCGGGAGAAATGCCTCGCGGCCGGAATGGACGAGTACGTCACAAAGCCGCTCAACTTGAGGTCGCTGAAGCACGCGATTGAGCGCGCCCTCGCCCAATCGCAATCCGCTTAGCACGTACGCGCTACGATAAGCAGTCAATGAGACTGTTTATCGCGTTGCTCACGCTCGGCGCCGCCTTGCCTGCCCTTGGCGCTCTGCGCGCCGGAGCCGCCGTCGCGGATGTCGAGGCGCCGAACGGCATTCAACTGGTCGGCTACACCGCCACGGGCCGCGAAGCGACCGGAACGCGCGACCCGCTGGAAGCCCGTGCCATCGTGTTCGAGGATGGAACCCGCCGCATCGCCCTCGTCACGCTCGACCTGATCTTTACGCCGCTTGAGCCGGAGATGCAATCGGTGAGGGAGCGTGTTCGCGCGCGGGCGCAGGTTGCGGACGTCATCTTCGTCGCGTCGCACACTCATTCCGGGCCGTCGATCTTTTCGGGATCAGCCCCGCTGGTCGATTCCTGGCTACCGCATCTCGTGGACCGCATCGCGTTCGCCATTGAGACCGCGGCGTCGCGGCTCGAGCCGATCGCGATCGGCGCGGGCTGGGGTCAAACACAGATTGGCGCGAACCGCCGGTATCAGCCGGTCGATTCGACCCGCCCCAATTCGCCCGAGATCATGTGGTGGCGCAACTCGACCAAGGCGTCCTCTTTTCCCGTCGATCCCACCGTCGGCGTGATCCGCGTCGATAAGGCCAATGGGCAGCCGCTCGCCATCCTGGTGAATTATGCCTGCCATCCGGTGATTTTCGGCCCGGACAACCGCCGCTACTCGGCCGACTACCCAGGCGCGATGCGCCGGACGATCGAAGCCGCATTCCCCGGGGTGACGGCTTACTTCCTGCAAGGCGCCCCCGGTGACATTAACCCGTACTACGACAAAACGCCGCTGATCGAGAATGCCGACGCGCACGTCGAGAAGGCCGGACGCCAACTCGGCGAGGAGGCGATCCGCGTGGCGCGCGCGATCCGCGCCGCGCCGCTCCGGATTCCGGAGCTCGGGTTGAAAGTCTACGAACTCACGGCGCAATGGCGCTACGACCGGGCGCAATCCGAGGCGCTCTTCAACAGACAACCCGGCCGCAAGCCAATTCCGCGATATCCGCTATGGGGCGATCCTCCGAAGCTTCCGGTCACGACGTTTGTGATCGGCCGCGAATTTGCTTTCGCCGGAATGCCGGCCGAGCCCTTCCTCGAATTCCAGATGAACCTGCGCGCGCGATCGCCGCTTCCGTTTACGTTTTTCCTGGGCTACTGCAACGGCAACATCAACTACATCCCGACCATTCAGGCGGCGGCGCGCGGCGGTTATGGCGCTGATAACACCATTACGCGCGTCGAACCAGGTACGGGCGAGGAAATGATTCACCGCGCCCTCGTCGCCATTTATCAACTGACCGGGAGGATGAAATGATGCGTCTCGCCTCCCTGCTCCTGATCTGTTTCGCGGCAAGCGCCAACGGCCAATTTTTCGCCGGAACCGCGCGCGTCGATGTCACCCCGCCTCCTGGACTCGTCATGGGCGGCTACTCGGCGCGCACCCAACACGCGAAAGGAACGCACGATCCGCTTTTCGTCACCGCCCTCGTGCTCGAGAACGCGGACACCTCGGTCGCGATCCTGACGGTGGACCACCGTTATGCCTTTTCGCAGCGTGTGGAGGATGAAGTCCGCCGCCGGTTTGGAATCAAGAACGTGCTCATATCGAGCTCGCACACGCACTCTGGACCAGTCGACGTAACACGACAGCTTGAAGATGGGCTGATCAAAGCCGCGGGAGACGCACAGGCCGCACGTTTTCCGGCGAAACTTGCCGCCGGCGAAGGAGGGCTCCATCTCGGCCACAACCGCCGGCTCGTGAAGCCGGACGGCTCGGTGGAAATGTTCTGGCGGAATGCCGAGCGGAAACCGACCGATCCGGTCGATCCCGCGGTCACGGTCCTACGAGTCGACGACGCGACGGGGAAAACGCGAGCGATTCTGGTCAATTACGCCTGTCATCCCACTGTTCTCGGACCGGACAACCTCGACTACTCCGCCGACTATGTCGCGGGACTCCGCCAGCAACTGGAGAAGGACTTCCCCGGATCGCTGACGCTCTTTGCCCTCGGCGCCGCCGGCGATATCAATCCATACAACGACAAAGAGCCGGTCCCAGGCGGCTTCGCGGTTGCCCTCGAAACCGGTAAAGCATTGGCCACGGAAGCCGCCAAGGTTGCGCGCCGCTTGAAGCCGGAGACGCCGTCGAAATTCCAATTCGCCGCTCACCGGCATTCGTTTGCGCACCGGTTCCAGCCTGGCACGACGGTCGAGGTCGCGTTAGGCGTCGGGCTCATCAGCCTTCCGTCCGCGAAAAATGCCATCGCTCTGGCGACGCTATCGGGTGAGCCGTTCGTCGACCACCAGATCCACTTTCGCGACCGCAGCGACTGCGAAACCAGCTTGTTCTTTGGCCAGACCTCGACTTTGGGAGCGGCGGGTGTCCGATACCTGCCCACGATTGAAGCAGCCGCACAGGGGGGCTACGGAGCTTCGACGGATACGACGGCAGAGGCGGGCGCGGGCGAGATCCTTGTGGATCGCGCCGTGGTGCAGGTTCTGAAGTTCCTCGGATATCTCCGGCCGGTGCCAAGCCTGCGGTATTAGACCTCGGCTGCATCACACCCTAGGCGAATCATTCTCGGACTAATCTGAACCGTTCATCCCGGCGCCCCGGCCGATATTCCTACTGAGGAGGATCCCGGTCCGTCATGAGTATTACGCCTCTATCGTTCACCGGCGTCAGTTCGTACTCGAACGATTTCCAGACCATCCTCAGCCGCGCGGTCAGCATCGCCTCACTGCCCCTCAAGTCGCTTCAAAATCAGGACTCGGACCTGCTGCAGCAGACCACGCAGTTGGCTACCTTAACCGGCGCAGTCTCGCGGCTGGGCTCGAGTCTGGCGACGCTCGCGGGCTTCGGTGACAGCAAAGCGTTGTCCGCAACCTCTTCCGACCCGTCGACAGTCTCAGTGACCAATACGGCCGCCGACACGGCGATCGCTTATACGATCAACGAGATTACCTCGCTGGCCAGTACAGCGTCCGAGACATCACTCATCGGATACGCGGATTCTCAATCGACGCCCGTGTCGAGCACCGGCACCGTAAAGCTCACCGTCGGAGGCAACACGTACACGATCGATCTTTCCGGCAAGAACACGCTTGCCGGGCTACGGGATTCGATCAATTCGCTAGGCGCCGGTGTGACGGCATCCATCCTGACGGCAGGCTCGTCTAACTACCTACACGTCGCCGCCACGACGCTCGGCAGCACAACCCTGACGTTGACCGATGACCCAACGGGGGCTAACACCGACTTGTTGACCGCAACCAATCAGGGTTCAAACGCCGTCTTCAAGCTGAATGGGATTCCGATCACGCGCACGACAAACACGGTAAACGACCTGATCCCAGGGCTCGCGTTTTCGCTGCGCGCGAAGACTACGTCTGATATCACGTTGTCCCTGAACACGGACCGCAGCCAGATTTCGGCAGCTCTCAGCGATCTGGCGGCGAGCTTCAATAACGCCAATCAAGCCGTCGGGCAGCAAGTCGGTCCGGCGGCGGGCCTGCTCAGCGGCGACTTCCTGGTCCGCCAGATCCAGCAGCATGTCCGCGAAGTTTCAGCCTACTCCGGGTCCGGCGCGGTCAAAAGCCTTGGCGATCTCGGAATCACGTTTGACGCCGGCGGCAAAGCAAGTTTCGATTCCACCGTTTTCGATCAGCTTCCGGACTCTACGATTTCGAGCGCGCTGACCTTCTTTGGCTCAGCGCAAACCGGTCTCGGCGCCATCGCGAAGAGCCTCGACCAGATCACCGACCCTCTGACCGGCCTTGCAAAGCTTCAGCAGGATAGCTATACCAAGACCGATCTCCGGCTCCGGACCCAGATCGACACGCTTACCGATCAGATCAACCAGATGCAGGCCAGTCTGACCCTGAAACTGCAAACCGCGGATGCCCTTCTTGCCCAATTGCAGTCCCAGCAGAACGTCATTGCGGCTGGAATCCAAAGCATGAATCTTGTCACGTTCGGCAAGAACGCGAACTCGAACTGACATGAGCGCTGGCCCAACCGATCCGGCGAATGGCGATCCACGAGCCGCCCTCGCGGAGGATTTGGCTGGCAACGCTCAAGAGCTGGAGTCTGCGTGCGACATGGAAGCCCTCGAATCGGCGATGCGCCGCCGCGCCAACCTGCTCCATGCAATCAAGGCGGATCCGGAAGCCGCCGGGCGATCCCTCGCCGCGGGCGAATCCGCCATCGCGCGCCTTCGGGCGTTTCGCGATCGTGCCGTCGAAGAAATCGAACAGGCCGGCAAACTGCGCGATCACCTTCGCCGCCAGATCTCGACCCCTCCCAGAATTGTGGATACGGTCGGCTAAAAAATAGGCGCTGAAAGCCCGCGGCCCTGAGAATATTTCCGGACAGCGTCCACTAGGTTCACATGGGCGCTCCAGCCGCCGGTCTGTTTACGTCAACGCGCGTGGCGCATCCGCCGACGCATCCCTCCCGCCTCGCCGCTCACGCGGTGCTCCTCGGGCTTGAACCGGCAAACGCCGACGGCGCGCGCATCCTAGAAATCGGGTGCGGTTCCGGTGCGAATCTGCTTCCCATGGCGGCGGCGATGCCTTCAGCCCGTCTCCTCGGCATCGACACCTCCGAGCGCGACATTCGCGCCGGCCGCGCGGCACTCGAGGACCTTGGGTTGAGAAATCTCGATCTTCGGCACGCCACGCTCACCGATGTCGCATGGAATGATGTGAGCGACGGAACCGGTTTCGACTACGTGATTGCCGACGGCGTCTACTCGAACCTGGCGTCCGCGGATCGCGGCCTCTTCGCGCAACGGATCGCTTCTCTGCTCTCGCCCCACGGAGTCGCCTTCGTCAGCTACCGCTGCTATCCCGGCGCCTACGCCGGGCAGGCATTGCGGGAGGCATGCCTTCTTCATGCGGGGTTCCTCGAGGACGTCGAGCAGCGCGCCGAGGAGTCGCAATCGCTACTTCGGTTGCTCGCCTGTCAGCCCGAAGCTTCCTGGCTGCGCCCCGAATGCGGGCGACTGCTGGCGCTCTCGACCGCCGAGTTCGGACGGGAAGAACTTGGCGAACATACCTCCGCGTCCTACTTTTTCCAGTTCGCCCGTCACGCGTTGCAGCATGGCCTGCAGTTCCTCGCCGAGTCGAGCTTCGGGGGAAGTTCGCTGTTTGGATTGCCCCGCGACGCCGCAGAGCGGCTGGAAGGGTTGATTGCAGACAATCCGTTGGCGGTGGAGCAATACCTGGACCTGCTGAGAATGCGCCGCGTCCGCGAGACTCTTCTCTGCCGGGCGGACGTGTTCGTGGACCGCCAAGCGCGGCTCGGTCGCGTCGAGGCCCTATGGGCGGCGTCGAGTGCGCGGCGTATAGACCGCCTGCCGCAGGACCCGGACAACTCCACTGCCTACGCTCTTGCGGACGGCTCGCGTCTGGCAGTCGTCGATTCGCGGCTTTGCGCCACGCTCGACACGCTTGCCGGAAGCTGGCCGCACCCGGTCCGCATCCGGAACATCGACTGCGACCGGAAGGCGTTACTCGACTTGCACGGCGCCGGCTTCGTCGACCTGCAAGCCTGGGCGCCGTCCATCTTCGGACTGTCGGACCGCCCATCCGTGCCGCAGTGGATTCGTTGGCAGGCCGCGCAGGGATGCGACTTAACCAATGCGTACCATTGTGCGGTGCGAATCGATGATAGCTTCACCCGCAGCTTGCTGTCGCTCCTCGATGGCACGCGCGATTCGAATGCGCTCGAACGAGCGCTGGGCCGTCCGGTGGGCGACGCCCTTCGCGAGGTCGCGCAATTCGCTCTACTCGGCGGCTAAGCCATCCGGCGTCCGGCCCCCGCGCATCAGGGCCTGCAGGCGCTCGCGGATCCGCTCGATCACCGGCCGCCAGGCGCCGTGTTCGGGCTGACGGAACAGCCGCATCGTGGGATACCAGGGTGAATCCTCACGATCCAGCATCCAGCGCCAATCAGGTGTGTGGGCTGTCAGCAGCCAGACGGGCCGGGCCAGCGCTCCTGCCAGGTGCGCGATCGAAGTATCCACAGAAATCACCAGATCCAGATTGGCAACGATCGCCGCCGCATCCGAGAAGGTCGTTTCCGAGCGCTCCAGCCACTCCATGTGCAGACCGGGAATCTGCACATTCGCCTGGTCCTTCTGCAATCCGAACCAGCGGATCCCTTCGAGGCCGGAGAACACCTCGAAGAAACCCGGCGGAACGGAACGCCGCGCGTTGTCTTTGTAATTCGGATTTCCCGACCATGCCAGGCCGACCCGCAGTTCGTCCTCTCCCGAGATCAGGCGTATCCGCCGTCGCCAATTCGCAACGCGGTCCGGGATTGCCGAGAGATAAGGAACGGCATTCGGCAAGTCCTCGAGCGTCACACCCAGCCGGTAGGGCAGGCTCATCAGAGGACAGTGGACATCGTGGGGCGGAAGCGCATCGCCGCGTGGAATCACCGTGGTCAGCCCCGAGACGCTCGCCGCCAACTCGGCAACCGGACGCTGCGATTCAAGGATGACGTTCCCGCCCATCGCTGCCACCATCGGCACAAACCGCAGGAACTGAATCGTGTCGCCAATACCCTGCTCGGCTTGAAGAAGGATGGTTTGTCCAGCCAGATCCGAGCCATCCCATAGTTTCGACGCGGGATCTGAGTTGCGCATGGGTTTCCGGCGGAATCGCCACTCGTACTCTCGGAATCCCTGCGTGAAATTTCCCAGAAACAACTCGGCCATGGCCGCGTTGTGATGGCCCTCGACGAACTGCGGATCGAGCGCCAGAATCCGCCGGTACTCGGCCAGCGCGTCCGCAGGCCGCCCCTCGAACAACGCAATATTCCCCAGATTGTTCCGCGCTTCAAGATGTCCGCCGTCCTCGGCGAGCAGCGACCGGTAGATTGCCGCTGCCTCATTGGTCGCTCCGCGTTCGTGCAGGAGCAACGCGAGATTGTAGCGTGCCTCTGCGGAACCCGAAGCCCGAAAATGCGCCAGTGCTTCGGCATGCGCCTCCGGCTCGGTGGCAAAGGATTCGAGCAAGAGCGCCAGATTGTTGTGCGCATTCGCGTGCGAGGGATCGAGTTGCAGCACTCTCCGGTAAGACGACGCCGCTTCACCGATCCGGCCGCGCAGGAGCTCGGTGACTCCAAGGTTGTAATGCGCCTCGGTGTGTTCCGGCTGCCGAAGAAGCAAGGCCTCATATTGTGCTGCGGCCTCCGCATGTCGGCCCTGCGCATGCAGGAGATTGGCGAGGGTGAAACGCACTTCGCCGGCCCCAGGTACCCCGGATGGACCGGCGTCTTCCAGCAGTACTCCGAGTTCGAGCGCCTGCTCCGCTTCCTCGATCCTGCCTGCGGCGAGCAAAGAATTGCCGGCGCGTGCCAGGGCGAGGATTGCGCCCGATTCAACCCCAATGTCTGTCGAAAGAGTCAGCACGGACAACCTTATCGCCAAGTAAGTGGAATTCGATGAGTGAGAAGGAATATCGTTCGCGGCCCAACCAGGCAAACGAGAAGCGGCAGACCACCTGGCTCTATGGGTGGTCTGCCGCGCCTACGGACCGCGGACTAACTGCTGCTGTTAGCCTCGCAGCAGGCTCAGCACTTGCTGCGGAGCGGAGTTCGCTTGCGCGAGCGCCGCGATACCGGCTTGTAGCAGGATCTGGGACTTGGTGAGGTTCGCCGCTTCCGAAGCGAGATCAGCGTCGCGAATGCGCGATTCGGCGGCCGCCAGGTTGCTCAGTTGCGACTGCGCCAGGTTAATGGCGTAGTTGAACTGGTTCTGGCCGCGGCCGACAACCGCTTGTGCCTTGCCGAGCGCGCTGATCGCGTTCGACAACGCCGTCACCGCATTCACGGCAGAGCCCTGGGCGCTGATGTCGGCAGTCGAGCCGCCAGCCGCGAGCGTCGAGGCGTCCGTCAGCCCCTGCGAGCCGAATCCGGTGCCGTTGGCGTTGGTTCCGACCGAGATCTTGAACGACGAGACCGTGCTCAGGAACTTGATCTTCTCGACGCCGGCCACATTCTCCTTCACCGCCACGATCGATTGCAGGGTCGGGTTGTTGGACTGTTGCAACTGCGTATTGATGTAGCTGAGCGATTCGTCGATCGAACGCCCGGTGCGCGACGTGTCGTCGTTCTTGAGCGTGATGCTCTTCGATTGCTGCGCGCCACTGCCGTCGTTAGCGGTTAGCGTAATCGTCTGATCGTCACTGCCGTAAAGCACGGGGGTGAATGCGAACGAGGAGGACTGACTCGATCCGCCGGCATCGATCTGCGCCGACGACGAAGGCGCGGCGCTCACGGTGTTACCCGTGAACGTAGCTCCCAGAACTCCGTACCCAGCATCGCCCGCGTTCCCCGAGGTCGTTCCGGCGGTCAGGCCCAGTGTAGTGTACGCATCGTTCGTAATCGAATTGAACGTGACGGACGAGCCGGTTCCGGTGCTCGCCGAGACGATCGAGATATGCCCGTTCGCGTCGGCGGAAGCGGTTGCGGAAGTCAGCAGAACCCCGTTGATATCCGATACAACCTGCGCTGCCGTCCGCAGACCGCCACCCGTAAGGGTCACGACCTGCGCGGTTCCGCCATCGACCGAGATACTCAGCTTGTCGTTTGATCCTGTCGTAATGGTCAGCTGGTTGGCGGACGCCGCGCCTACCGTTGCAGTCACGCCAGGTGCGCCGCCGAAGCCGAACAGCGTATTGCCCGTGCTTCCGTTTGCAATCGTGTCGACAGTCACCAGCGATGCGACACCGGTCGTATTGGATGTCAATACGATGTTATTTGACGGGTTGATCGAAGCGGTAATGCCAGTCAACTGGTTGTTGAGATCGTTGACCACTTGAGCCGTCGTGCGCGCCGCCCCGGCCGTTAGAGTGATGACCTGAAACGCTCCGGCGTCGGCCTTGATCCGCAGCACGTCGTTCGACCCACCGGTGATGGTAAAGGTTGCGCTGTTGGCGGTCGATGTCGCCGCGCTCGCCGTGGCCGCTGTGTTGAAGGACGCCGAACCTACCACCGTCGCGGCCGAAGTCGTCCCGCGGGCATCCACCCGGAAGTTCGTACCGTTGGCCGAACTCACCGTAAGTTTGCCGGCGGAGGTCACGCCAAAGTCCGCCTTCAGACCGGCGGCCTGCAAGGCCGTATCGCCGGCGAATGCCTGATTCAGTGCGTTCGCGAGATCGGCGCCGCTCCGTGAGACGCCGTTTGTCACGCCTGGCGTCAGGCCGAGCACGGTATTCGCGCTGCCCGCCTCGACCTGCACGGAACCCGCCGCGCCTTTGGTGTTCGAAGTGATCACCAGTTGATTGCTGCTGTTAACGGTCGCTGTCCCGCTGCCCGAAATCACGGTGTTGATCTGATTGGCGATACTGTTCAGCGTTGACGTCGCACTCGTCGTTAGGTTGACCTGATAGGACGTGCCACTGATCGTCAGGTTCACCTGATTGTTATTCGGGTTGATATTCAACGTGCCGGCGCTGGCTCCGCCGGTTACCACCGCCGCCGTCGCGTCCCCGCCCGACAGATTGAGCGCGATCGAGTGCGTGTTTGAAGCCTGACCATTCAGCGAGAACTCGAAGGTGGCCGTACCGGCCGAGGCGGTCGAGTAGTTGGCCGATCCGGAGAGCGATGTATAGTCGAATTCCTGGCTGTTCCCCTTGAGGAAGGAGCCGAAGCCGAGCCGGTTCTGCGAATCGCCGGTGACGTCGACAGTGAACTTTTCTCCGTGCGCGCCGGTAAACGCGAGCGAACTGCCGGCCGTCGCCGATGTTAGGCTGATGCCTGCACCCTTGAGCGCCGCGTTGTTGGCCACCTGAGAGCTCAAATCGGTAATGGCTTGCGTGACGGTCTCCGCGGAGTTCGTCGTAAGGGTAATATCGATGGGACTGCTGAGCCCGGATCCGGAGATGCGGAATACCACGCTACCGGCGCCATTGGCGCCAAAGGTCGTTGCGCCGGCCGCGGTGGCCGCCGCGCCGGTCACGGTCGTCGCCAGATCGGCGCCTTCCGCGCCCGTGCTGAAGTTCCCGAGCAGTGCATTGGCGGTCTTATCCCCGGCCTCCACCTGGAACGCCGCCACCGACGAGTTGAACGTCAATTGCGACCGGCCCTGAGAGTCGACGTTGACACCAGCCGTCACGGCCGCATTCTTAAATGCTGTCGCCGCCTGGGAGCCGCTGTTTCCGGCAGCCGAAATGGCGCTGTTGATGGCTGTCACCAGGCTTCCGGCGTCCGACACGCCCGTGAGGTTGACGCTGACTTTGATGCGGCTCGCGTCGCCGAAACCCGGCCCGCGGAAGTAGAAATCGGCAAAGCCAGAGGTGGCTTGCGAGTTCGTGTTATTCGTATTTGTGAGAATATCGGCAACCTTAGTGCTCGCGCTACCGGTTCCGATGTCGGTTCCGGTGACGCCGATCGCCTGCACGCCCTTCAGCCCGAGGCTCTTCGAGTCGACCGTCGAGGCGGAGAGGTCGATCGCGACCGAACCGTTGGTGGTAGCGCTGATGCCATTCGACGCCGCGCCGCCGCCGATGAACACGGCCAGCGATTTCGCAAACGTGCCGTTCGTATTCAATCCGATCGCCTGCGCTTGCCGATCGATTTCACCAATCACGCTCTGGAATTCGCTGTTCAGAACCGAGCGGTCGCCCGTGAACGTTCCCGATGCGGACTGCGTGGCCAGGGTGCGGGCCCGGTCGAGCAGTTTGGAGATGTTGTTGATGCCGCCGTCGGCAATCTGCAAT
The DNA here is from genome assembly GCA_039930685.1 of Bryobacteraceae bacterium. Taxonomy (GTDB): domain Bacteria; phylum Acidobacteriota; class Terriglobia; order Bryobacterales; family Bryobacteraceae; genus JBBQWZ01. Next base: position 14,132 of record JBDTTK010000003.1, read on the forward strand.
TGGCTCAAGCCGTCATTGGCGTTCCGGACGCCCTGCGTCAGCACCGCCTGGTCGGAGCGATACCCGTTGGCAATGGCAAGTCCCGCCGCATCGTCGCCGGAGCTGATGATACGCAGCCCGGATGTGACGCGGTTGATGGTCTTCCCCTGAAAGTCGCTGCTCTGCCGAAGGTAGTCCTGCGACTGCAATGAGGCAATATTGGTGTTGATGTTAAATGACACGATTCTCTCCTTGAATTAGGCACCGGGCTTCCATGCCCAGTCCGGCCATCGCCTGGTTTTCACCGGCTGCACCGGATTACTACATGGGCCTTATCGGTCCGGTGCCATGTGTTTGAGAGAATCTTCGAATTGTTTTTGTAGCTGCCTCCACTGCTCGCTCGTGATGCCGGCCGAGGCGCGGCGGTTCTGTTCCCCGGTCAGATGGACTTCCTTCCGCAGGATGGGCACTTCCCTGGGCGCGCGGATCCCGAGTTTGACCTGGCCGCCCGACAGGTCGAGGATCTCGATCTCGACGGAATCGCCGACCAGCACCGATTCACCGGCCCGCCGCCGGATCACTAACATGGCTCCTCCGTCGGACCCACAGGATGCTGGTGCGAGTACCTCGCATCGGACCGTACCGATTGCACTCCTCGCCGGCGGCCTAGGTGAATGAGCACGGGCGCCAAGAAATTGGCGGTCGGTGGACCAGATTCCGCCAGAGTTACGATCGCGAGCGCCAGCAGGCCCGCTGTCTCGTGCCCGGCGACCGCAAGCAGTTCACGATCCTCGGGCGGCAATTCCATTTCGTAATCCGGCTTGATCGCCGCAATTGGAATGACCGGAAAGCAGATTTCCGGCCTATCCACGCTTTGCAGGGCTCCGATCGCGCTCCCGTCGAGGGCCAGCAGCAGGAAGCGCCGCAAGTCTTCAAAGGCCGGAAGGCCTGCGGGAAATTCGATGATTTGGCCGGGATCGAATCCGGATTGGCCGATTGGGGAGGATTCCAGTTGCGCCATGCCGGTCGATACCCAGCACGCGCCCGGCCAAATGTCTGGGCCGTCGCTCTCCAGTTTCCTGCACGGGAGATGTCCAGAGAAATGATCGCAAAGAACAAAGCAATGGAATGATGCCGCGCGAAGGCCACATGGACAATGTCAGCCGTTCAGCGGACGCCGACGCTGGCAGTGGAGATAGCGACGCCAACATGGTCGGCGGCCCTTTCCAGGCGTTTACCGGTATTTGCCACGAATCTGATTCCAGCGGATCGTCGCCAGATCGCCGAAGGAACGGACCCCGTTCCAAAGACTCACTTTCGTCCCCTCCACGTTGTTCCACACTACCGGAACCTCAACGGCCTTGAGATTCAACTTACGCGCGAGGAACAGATCCTCTACATCGAAGCTAAAGCCATCCAGTTGTTGCCTCGGAAATATCTGAGTGGCTGCATCTCGGTGATATAACTTGAATCCGCACTGCGTGTCCTGAAACGGCAAACGGACCGCAATGCGCATCACCAGATTGAAAATTCGGCCGGACATCTCGCGGAAATACGCTTGATGGACGCCCACTAGCGAGCGATCGAGAGCTCTTGACCCCACGGCGACCTTCGCGCCGGCAGCGGAGGCAACGGACAGAAGTTTGTCGAGTTCTTCGATTGGCGCCGACAGGTCCGCGTCGGTAATCAGACGCCATTCCCCGGTAGCCGCGAGCATGCCGTTCCGGACCGCGTAGCCCTTGCCGCGATTACCCGGATTAGACACAAGCCGGATCGCGGGGTGTTGCTTGGCGTAGCGCTCAACGAGCGCGGCCGTGCCGTCCGCGGAACCGTCGTCGACAACCAATATTTCCGCCGAAGAGAAATCTTTGCCATTGAGGTAGGCAAGAATCTTGTCCAGCGTCGACGGAAGCCGCTTTTCCTCGTTATAGGCCGGAACAATGATGGAGAGTGAAGACAAAACGTTACTGTAGCGCAGGTACCGCGAGCAGCGCGCCCCAATGGAATCCTGCTCCAAATCCGGCGAACACGATGGGCAGGCGTTCGCTGGCGCCGCCCGCATCCTGCCATTCGGCCGCCGCGATGAGCATGGACGCGGAGGAAGTATTGCCGTATCGCGCCACGTTCGTGAAAAGACGCTCAGCCGCGACGCCCACTGTGGATGCGACCTTATTCATCAGGTTTTGATTCGCCTGATGCATGAGAATCGCGCCCACGTCCGCTGCCAGCACCGCGCCTGCCGCAAGTACTTCCTTAATCACGGATGGCAGCTTTTGCGAGGCGTGCCGGATCACCACCATGCCATTCATCCGCAGCGGTCCGTCGACCGGCAGGGATAAATCGTTCGCGGTCGACCCGTCCGAGTGCAGAGCGGTTGCTCTAACCTCCCACGCCCCTGATTTGGAACTCACCAGAGCCGCGCCGGCGCCGTCGCCAAAAAGAATCGCCGTGTTCTTGTCGGGGTTGTCATTCCAGACCACGCTCGACATCTTTTCCGCCGCAATGACTAGAACTTCGCCGTAGTGGCTCGCCAACTGATGGGCAAGCGTCAGGCCGAAGATGGAACCAGCGCTCGCGACCGGCACGTCGATCGCGGGAATCCCGGAGATACCCAACCGCATTCCGATCTCCGATGCCGGGCCGGGAAAGCGGCGCTCTCCCGTGCCGCTCGAAACGACGATCAGACCCACGCTCTCCGCAGCCAGTCCCGCGCGAGCCAGGCACGCCTCCGCCGCCCGGACGCCCATGTCCACTACCGTCTCGGAATCGGCTGCAAATCGGCGCTCCTCGATTCCCGACATTTGGACGATCCACGAATCCTCGACGCCAAGCCGCGCCGCAAACTCCGCGTTCGGAACAACGCGGTCTGGTAGGTAAGCGCCAAAGGCGCGAAGAAATGCCATGAATAGCTACTTATGATTCTCGATGTATGCTTCAATCTTTGCGAGCGACTCGAACTTGCGTGGGTTCAAGTCGGAATCCGGCACCGTAATTCCAAACTCCGTCTCGAGCGCGCTCACCAGGTCGGTTAGCGCGAACGAGTCCAGAACGCCGCTCTCAAACAGCGACTCTTCGGGATCGGGATTCACCTGCTGCTTCGCGACGGTGCGAACAGCTTCTAGAATTCGGGCGGCTTCGCTCATACTAGAAGTATGCCCTACCGCCTAGGCATAGATTACACGCCTCGCGGCGACCAGGGCCAGGCCATTGAACAACTGACCCGCGGACTGCTGGACGGCGAGGCCCATCAGGTCCTCCTCGGCGTCACTGGATCCGGCAAAACCTTTACGGTTGCCAAGATCATCGAGCATTTGGAACGCCCCGCGCTCATCCTCGCGCACAATAAGACGCTCGCCGCTCAGCTGTATCAGGAATTCAAAACTTTCTTCCCTGACAATGCAGTCGAGTATTTCGTCAGCTATTACGACTACTACCAGCCGGAAGCCTACATCCCCTCCGGCGACGTATACATCGAAAAAGAAGCGACCATCAACGACGAGCTCGACCGCCTTCGGCTTTCCGCCACCCGTTCTCTCTTCGAGCGTCGCGACTGCATCATCGTGGCCAGCGTCAGTTGCATCTACGGACTCGGTTCGCCCGAAGCCTATTACGGAATGCTCCTCATGCTCGACAAGGGGCAAAAGATCTCGCGCGATGAGATCGTTCACAAACTGGTCGAAATCCTTTACGAGCGGCACGAAGGCGACTTCCGCCGCGGCACGTTCCGCGTCCGCGGCGATGTCATCGAGATCTTCCCGACCTACGACGAGAACGCCTACCGCATCGAACTGTGGGGCGATGAAGTGGAATCGCTCAGCCAGATCGATCCGCTGCTCGGCCAGGTGAAGCAGACCTTCCTGCGCCTTCCCATTTACCCCAAGACGCATTACGTGATGCGCCCGGAAACCAAGGAAGACGCCATCCGCAGCATCGAGAACGAACTCGGCTGGTGGAAGCCCGAACTCGAGCATCAGGGCAAGCTCATCGAAGCGCAGCGTCTCTATCAGCGCACCATGTTCGATCTGGAGATGATGCGCCGCATTGGATACTGCCACGGCATCGAGAACTACTCGCGCCATTTTTCCGGACGCCTCCCAGGTGAAGCGCCGCCGACCCTGCTCGACTACCTTCCGAACGACGCGCTCGTCTTTATCGACGAAAGCCATCAGACCGTCCCGCAGTTGCAAGGCATGTATCACGGCGACCGGTCGCGCAAGGAAACTCTGGTCAACTATGGCTTCCGCCTCCCCAGCGCACTCGACAACCGGCCGCTGACCTTCGAGGAGTTCGAAAATCGCGTCAATCAGGTGATCCACGTCTCCGCCACGCCCGGCCCCTATGAACTCACCAAGGCTTCCGGCGTGGTCGTCGAACAGATCATCCGTCCGACGGGCCTCATCGATCCCGAAGTCGAAATTCGACCGATCAAAGGTCAGGTCGACGACCTGCTGAACGAAATCCGCAAGCGCACCGAACGCAATCAGCGCGTGCTCGTCACTACCCTGACAAAGCGCATGTCGGAGGACCTCGCCGAATACTACACCGAGGTCGGCGTGAAGTGCGCCTACCTGCACAGCGAAATCTCGACGCTCGACCGCATCAAGATCCTGCGCGATCTCCGCAAGGGAATCTTCGATGCGCTGATCGGCGTCAACCTCCTGCGCGAGGGCCTCGATCTGCCCGAAGTCTCGCTCGTCGCCATCCTCGACGCGGACAAGGAAGGGTTCCTCCGCTCGTCCGGTGCGCTGATCCAAACCATGGGACGCGCCGCCCGCAACCTGGAAGGACGGGCCATTCTCTACGCCGACGTCATCACGGACTCCATGCGCCGCGCCATCGACGAGACCAACCGCCGGCGCACCATCCAGCACGAATACAACATCGCCAACAACATCACGCCGCAAACCATCGTCAAGGCCATCGACTCGAGCCTGATCGCTGTCGCCGAGGCCGACTATCACACCGTGCCCATCGACGTTGAAGAGCCGGCCGACGACATGACTCCGGAACAGCGCACGCAGTTCATTGGCGAACTCGAGGAACGTATGCGGGATGCCGCGAGGAGATTTGAATTCGAACAGGCCGCGCAACTCCGCGATAAGATCAAGTCGCTAAAGTTGAACGTCGCATGAAGGGCGAAGGGGCGTTCGCGTCCTAATGCCGAATCGGATCGGACTCATCGCTACCGGCGCAGTCAGCCATTCGTTTGTGGCTCGCCTGCCGTTTGTCCGCGAGCAGTTGGGACCTGTCTACGCACCCGCTCTGCGAGTCGCCAGCCGCGTCGTCAATGGACTGCGGGTCGGCAAGCCAGTCAACAATCTCCGCGATCTTTCGGCTTGCAAAATCGTTCTCCTTGTCCTCCCGGACAGCCAGCTGGAGCAAAGCGTCGCGGAGGCGGCGGAATGCCCCTGCAACGGTAAGGTCGTCATCCTGTGTGGGTCCGTGCATGACAGCAGTTTCCTCGAACCCCTCCGCGCGCTAGGAGCGCGCTGCGCCTCGCTTGACGTGATTCCTGGCACCTCCGAGCGCCGTTATGTGGTCGAAGGAGACGACTTCGCGATCGCGGAGCTGCGCCGCCTGCTCGGACGCGGCAACGTGCTTGTCCTGGATCGCGGCGGCAAAGCGCGCTATCAGTTGGGTCTCCTGCTCGCAACCAATCTGACGCTGGATGTCGCCGCAGAGGCCGTCGAAAGCCTCCGCGGAGCCGGACTTACCCGTCCGCAAGCCGTTCCTATCGTCGAAGCGCTAATGACGCAAATGGCCCGTTCCTACAACAAGGCTGGCCGCCGTGCCGCGCCGAGCCTGCCTCCTGACGAGATGATCGCGCGCTGGATCGCCACCACTCGCCGCCGGAATCCTCGCCTGGCCAAACTGCTCGAAACAGTTCTTCCTGAATAATGTTGAAGTTCGCCTTGACGAATTAACTATGGTTAAGTACAATCAGGAAGCTATGGTTCATGACCCCGTCACGACACAATTGGCCATCGTCGGATTCCTCTTCGCTCTCGGCAATATCTTCTTCGGCGCCTTCGAGCAAGGTACGGCCCCTCTGCGCCGCGTCCTGAAGCTGTTGATCATTGGTGGCGGAAGCGCTTGGCTGGCAGCCGCTCAGGGACTTCTGATTGCAAACGCAGTGCTCGTTGCGCTGTTCCTCACCGGTGGAACCTTCCACGTCTGGTGGTGCCGGAAGAACGGCATTGACGTGCTTCGCCCCGAGCCGCGCGAGAAGTATTACCGCCTTCGCGGCTGGAAGGTCTCGTAACAGACCCGATTATTCAGAGCTCCCATTTAGAGTCAGCGCTTGCACAGTTGACTCGCTCGTAGCCATTCCGACACGCTCCACGCCTGCGCCGGACATCCGCCCGCATACTGAGGATTCTCCGCGTCGAAGACTTCCGCGAGCGATCCTAACCCGTCCCGGCCGAACTCCGATTCGAGGGTCCCGAGCAGGCTGCGCGCATAGGCCAGCGTCTCCGCCGACCTGCCGAACGCTCGCAGGTACGCCTCAACGAACGGACCCATCAGCCACGGCCAGACGGTCCCCTGGTGATAAGCGCCGTCCCGCTCGACCGGCGCACCGCCATAGTGCGGTTTGTAGTCCGGATCGTTGCGATCGAGTGTCCGGAGTCCGAACGGCGTCAACAGTTCCTGTTCCACCACTCGCACGACCGCCTTCTGCTGATCCGCCGGAAGGGGCGAATAGGGAAGGCTTACGGCCAGCACCTGATTCGGACGCAGTTTCGCCGCCACCGCCGGATCGCCGTCCAACACATCGAACAGGCAGCCTCGCGATGCGTTCCAGAAGCGCGCCCGGAAACTCGCCGCTACCCGCTCCGCCTCGTCCTCGATAGAGGAATCGGCCAGCCACTTCGCGCTCAGCTTCAGTGCGTTGTACCAGAGCGCGTTGATCTCGACCGGCTTGCCGTGGCGAGGCGTCACCACCCAGTCGCCGACCTTCGCGTCCATCCAGGTCAACTGTGTCCCGGCGGACCCGGCCCGCAACAGGTGATCGCTTGGATCGACTCCGATGTCGTAGTGCGTTCCGCGCATGTGCCAGGCGAGGATTTCGCGCGCGGCGTCAAAGAAGAACGACGGATCGCCGCCCGCCTGCTCATACGCGTGCACGGCCTGGAACATCCAGAGCGTGCCGTCGCAAGTGTTGTACTCCGGCGTCTCTCCCGCGTCGGGGAACCGGTTCGGAATCAGGCCCCGATCCATGCTCGCGAGAAAACCTTGGATAATGTCCTTCGCCTCTTCGCGCAAATCCTTGCGGCCGCGCGTCAGCAATAGACCCGGAAGCGCGATCATCGTGTCGCGGCCCCAATCCGTGAACCACGGATATCCGGCAATGATCGTCGGCTTGCCATCCGCCCGGCGGACCCGGAACTCGTCGGCCGCATGCTTGCGCGCCAGCGGAAGCGCCGTCTCCGGGCGCGTCTCGCCGACCGCGCAGATAAGCGTCCAGGGCTGATTCGGCGTGAGCCTCACCGCCAGAACGCCGGGCGTAAATTGGTCCTCGCGAAACTCCAGTCCGCGGTCCAGTTCCGCCAGGTACTCGATATTCCGGTACCAGGCAGGCGCTTCTACGAACTCCGCGGAATTGCCCCATAGCGTCAGCGCGGGAAGGCTGTCATAG
>JBDTTK010000004.1:0-21159 GCA_039930685.1 Bryobacteraceae bacterium
TCTACGCTCAATACATCAGGTTCGCGTGCAACACGCCAATGGACCACAAACCAGGAGAAGGCAACGCATGCCAGCGCCAGGAGTCACGCCGTGGACCTTGGCGAAACACCATTCGGGTCCTGATACGGCTCTACTCAAGATCGGCGCGGCAGGGAAGCAGACGCCGGCCTACGGAGTGGTGACTTCGATCGGCATCTTGATGGTGCTGCCGTCGCGGCGCGTCACGGTCATCTCATCGAAGGACAGCGGCGTGATGCGCATGGTCTTGCCGTCCACGTCGACTTGGAGGAAGTGATACTGGGCCGCCCAGCCTTCCGTGTGGGTGACGGCCATGTTCCGCCGCACATTATATTTGCTGAGTTCTCCGCCCGCGCCGGTTACGACGAAGCGGATGCCGCCGGTGGCTTCGTTCGCCTCGGTGAACTGGAAGTTGTGTTCGTGGCCGTTGAAGACGACCTTCACGCCGGCATCGCGAAAGATGTTGACCAGATGCACCAGCTCTTTCGAGCGGGGCGCGAAATGGGGACCGGCGCCGAAGATCGGGTGGTGGTAAAAGGGGATCTTCCAGGGCGCCTTCGACGCGGCGAGCGTCGACTTCAACCAAGTCTCCTGCGGACTGCCCGGCAGGCAGTTAGGGCGGGGGCGGCCCTCGGTCGTATTCCGCGTCGAGTCTACGGCGAAGAAGTCGATCAGACCGCCGAAGTCGAAGGCGTAATAGCGCTCGGCCTTGGGACCAGGGAAGAAGAAGTTGTCGAGATAGGTCTCAAGATCGCGGCGATGCTCGCTCTCGTTGCCGTCGTGGTTGCCGAGCGACGGATAGAACGGCACGCTGCGCAGTACGCGCTCGTAGGGCGTAAAGAATTTGCGCTCCCAGTCGGCGTCGTCGCCGCCGGTGTTGGGGCCGAGCGGGAAGTCCGCGTAGAGGTTGTCGCCGGTCGTCAGGATGAACCGCACCGGAGTGCCGGCCTTCTCGAGCCGCTCCATTGTGTCGGCCATTAGCGTCGCAATTCGATATTGCACCGCGCGTCCGCTGCCGTAGTCGCCCATGACGAAGAACGTGGCTTTGTTCGTCTTGGCGGGCCAGGTCCTGACGCGCCCCTCGCCGATGACGCGTCCGCCGATCGAGACGCTGTATGGATACACGGTGTCGGACTTCAGTTCGCCGATGGCGATCCAACTGGCGTTGGTGGTGACTTTGCGGTTCGCGATCTGGATGGTGGCTTCGCCGGGGCTGATGGCGTTACGACCGATGGTGTTCTCGCGCCCGCCCTTGGTGGTGCCCCAGGCAAGGGTGACCGAATCCGCGCTCAAAGCGCCCACATACACGTGAAAGCCCTGGGCGCAGAGGGTCCACGCGGAAAACAACAGAAACAACAAACGCACTGTTCTCAGGCTAGCGCAGGCGCGTCGCGCGTCCCACGGGCGGGAACCGGAGCCGGCATTTGCAGAACCAGCTATCGTAGATTCGGAATCTCTTTGGAGTTGCATGTCACAGTAAAGCCGGAGCAGGCCGGGCGGCGGCTGGACCACGTGCTGCAGGAAGCCTTCCCGCAGTTCAGCCGGGCGCGGATGCAGGCATGGGCCAAGTCGGGCCGTGTTCTGGTAGACGGCGCGGCCACGGAGAAAGCTTCGGCAATTTTGCGGGGCGGCGAGCGGATCTCGCTCGCGCCGGACGCGCCTCCGCCATTGCGAGCCGAGCCCGAAGATCTGCCCGTCGACATCCTATATGAGGATGATGCGGTGATCGCCATCAACAAGCCAGCCGGACTGACGGTGCACGCAGGGGCTGGGGCGCATTCCGGGACGCTGGTCAACAGGCTGGTGGCGCGGTTCCGGACGCTGTCGCAAGTCGGCGGCGATCAGCGGCCCGGCATCGTCCATCGGCTCGACAAAGAGACCAGTGGAGTGCTGCTGGTGGCGCGAACGGATGCCGCCCACCGGGCGCTTGCGGAGCAATTCGCTACGAGGACTGTCGACAAGGTCTATCTCGCGCTAGTGCATGGGCTGGTCAAGAAGGACGCCGGGCGGGTCGAGACGCCGATTACGCGCGATCCGGTCCGGCGGACGCGGATGACCACGAAGCTCGAGAAGGGGCGTTCGGCGCTGACCATGTATCGGGTGCTGAGGCGTTGCGCGGAGGCGCGCCTCTCTTATCTTGAGGTGACGATCGGCACTGGGCGGACGCACCAGATCCGGGTGCACCTGGCGAGCATCGGGCATCCGGTGGTGGGCGACCGGCTGTATGGCGCTCCTGCAGATGCGGATCTCGGCCGGAACTTCCTACACGCGCATCGGATCTCGTTCGATTCGCCCGCGACGGGCGAACGGGTCACGGTGGAGGCGGCGCTTCCGGCGGAACTCGAAGCGTTCCTTGAAGGGCAGTGCGGCACGCCTTGAAGAAGGCCGGATTTGCGGTCGGACGGTATACTGAAAGCAACCGAGGGATTTCTATCTATGATCCGGCCCTTCGCCGCGTTGTGTGCGGCTTTCCTGCTTTTGCCCGCGACAGCGCAGAAGCCGTCCGAGGAAGACCAGTCGCGCATCGTCCTTGACGTCACGCGCGTCAACATGCTTTTCACGGTTTCGGACAAGAAGGGGCGCTTCGTCACGGATCTGACCAAGGACGATTTCGAAATTGTCGAGGGCAAGAAGGTCCAGAACATCCTGGAGTTCACGGCCGAAACCGACCTCCCGCTGCGCCTCGGAATACTGATCGACACGTCGAACAGCATCCGCGAGCGGTTCAAGTTCCAGCAGGAAGCGGCCACCGACTTCCTTTCGCAGGTGATCCGGCCGGCGGACAAGGCCGTCGTAGTGAGTTTCGATACGGCTGCCGAACTGGTGGCGGATCTGACTGGCGACGTGGATAAGCTGAAGGCCGCCGTCCGCGGACTGCGGGCCGGCGGCGGAACCGCCCTCTATGACGCGATCTTCTTTGCTTGCCGCGACAAACTGATGCAGGATCAGCCGCGGCACAAGTTCCGGCGCGCGATGGTCGTACTGAGCGACGGAGAGGACACGCAGAGCCGCTACACGCGCGAGCAGGCACTCGAAATGGCGCATAAGGCGGACGTCGTGATCTATACGATTTCGACCAACAACCTGCGCATCGAATCCGACGGCGACAAGATCCTGAAATACTACGCAAGCCAGACCGGCGGACTGGCATTCTTTCCCTTCAAGGCGCAAGAGCTGGCGCAATCGTTTGAAAACATTGCCAATGAACTTCGCCACCAGTACAACGTGCTGTACCGTCCGGAGCCCCTCAAGACGGACGGCCTGTATCATCAGGTGGATATTAAGGTGAAGAATCGCAAGGACCTGGTGGTTCGCGCGCGGCACGGCTATTACGCGCCCCGGATGTAGTTTGGCGGCAGGCTTGCGTGATAAGCTGAAAGTTCCTCCCCAAAAAAGGTTTCACTGTGGACAAGATCAATCGTAAAGACCTCAAGCACGACAAGTTTGCCGAAGAGGTCATCCATTCCGTCGACTTCATTGCCGACCATCGCAAGCAGGCCATCCGTTACGGCTCGATCGCACTCGTGGTGATCGTGTTGGGCTTTGGCATGTTCTTCTATATGCGCCATCAGCACACCGTCCGCGAGGAACTGCTGCGCGACGCGATGCTGACGTTCGACGCCAATATCAGCCCGAACGCTCCCGAAGGCATGAAGGCTTTCCCGACGCAGGACGAGAAAGACAAGGCCATGAAGAAGGCGTTCTCGAACCTTGCCGACAACTACTCGGGATCGATGGAAGGGGAAATCGGCCGCTATTTCCTCGGCGTGAATGCCGCGGACAAGGGCAAGCTCGACGAAGCCGGGAAGTACTTCGAGAAGGTTGCCGATTCGGGCCAAAAGGACTACGGCTCGTTGGCCCGTCTGGCGCTCGCGCAGATTCAAGTTGGCCAAGGCAAGAACGCCGATGCCGAGAAGACCCTGAGGTACGTCGCCGACCATCCGACGACACTGGTATCGAAAGAACAGGCGCAGATTGAGCTGGCGAAAGTCATCGCCAAACGCGATCCCGCCGAGGCTCGCAAGATGCTGGAGCCGCTCCGGACAGACCGCACGGCGATCAGCCAGGCCGCCGTCCAGACGCTGGCGCAGATCTCGCAGAAGTAAGGTGAGCGGCGTCCTCGCGCCGTTACGGTTTGATGTCCGCCAGGCGCGGGGGCGGCGCTATCCCGAATCGCCCCATCCGTACCGCAACGATTTTCAACGCGACCGCGACCGGATTGTGCACGCGCGTGCGTTCCGGCGCCTCGAAGATAAGACTCAGGTGTTTGCGCCTGGGCTTTCCGATCACTTCCGCAACCGGCTGACCCATACCATCGAAGTCGCCCAGATCGCGCGCACGGTGGCGGGCGTGCTCGGGCTCGACGAGGATCTGACGGAAGCGCTGGCGCTCGGGCATGACATCGGGCATCCGCCGTTCGGCCATGCGGGCGAAGCCGAACTCAACCGCTTGATGCAGGAGTACGGCTCGGGCTTTGATCACAATCTTCACGCGCTGCGGATCGTCGAATGGTTCGAGCAGCATTACGCCCGGTTCCCCGGGCTGAATCTCACGTTTGAAGTCCGCGAAGGCATCGTGAAGCATTCCCGCGACTTTGCGCCGGGCGAAATACCCGAGCTGGAAACGTTCCTGCCGGGATTGCGTCCGCCGCTCGAGGCCCAGTTGATCGACCTATGCGACGAGATCGCCTACAACACAGCCGACCTCGATGATGGATACTCCGCCGGATTGATCTCGCTCGACGAGCTTAGCGCGACGATTCCGGAGCTGGCGGTTTTCCGGGAGAGAATCGAATCGCAGTATCCGGGCGCCTCGGAACAGATGTGCATGAACGAGATCGTGCGGGCGCTGATCAACTGGATGGTCTCGGGCCTGATTAAAGGCACCGTTTCCGCGGCCGGGGCTTCCGGCGCGAAGTCTGTCTCGGATGTCCGCGAGGCTCCGGCTCGCCTGGCGTCGTTCTCAGCCGAGGTCGCGCCGGCGAATTTCGCGATGAAGGCTTTCCTGCGACGCAAGGTCTATCAAAGCGAACTCGTCGCGGGCGACCGCGAGTCGTCCGTCGATAAGCTGGCGGCGGTCTTTCGCGTCCTGCTGCGCCAGCCGGGTCTTTTGCCCGGCGACTACCTGGAACTCACGGCGGAGGAGCCGGCGCATCGGGCTGTTTGCGATTACGTGGCGGGGATGACCGACGGATTTTTATTGAGGACCTGGGAACAGTTGCGGCTCGAAGGGCTATTGGAGTAACGTTCTTTCAGCATGTTTTGTACCCGCTGCGGCACAAATAGTCCGGAAGATGCGAGATTCTGTTCGGGCTGTGGAGTTCAGTTGCCGCGAGGCGGCACGGTCCCGACGGCCGCGGCGGAAGATGTTCCTGAAGGTGCTTTGCCCGCCGCGCCGGTGGTGGCGCCGGTGCCGGTGTATTACCCGCCGGCTGTCTATGGCACTCCGACGGCGGCAATTCCGGTTGGCCCCGAGTACGGCGGCTTCTGGCTGCGAGTGGTTGCGTACTTCGTCGACTCCCTGGTCATGATGCCGCTAGGCGCGGTCGGATTCGTGCTGCTTGGAGGCACGGTCCTAGCGAACCTGGAAGGGTTACGGAGCGAAAGCCCGGATCCAAGAATCATTGCCAGCCTGGTGGCGGCGTATGGCGGCTTCATCCTGATCACACTCATCGGAGCCTGGCTCTACCACGCGCTGATGGAGAGTTCGCGGTATCAAGGGACGCTGGGCAAGAAGGCGATGGGGCTGATTGTGACGGATCTAAACGGCCACCGGATCTCATTTGGCCGCGCGTCCGGCCGGTTCTTCGGCAAGATGATCACGGGAATGACCATGGGCATCGGCTACGCCATGGCGGGTTTCACCGAGAAGCGGCAGTGCCTGCACGATATGATCGCCGGGTGCTTAGTGGTTAAGAAATAAGGGGAAACGATGTTCTGTCCGGCTTGCGGCACGTCAATTCCGGCCCAAAGCCGGTTCTGCATCGGATGCGGCCAGCCGGTTCCCGCGGTGGCGGTTCCGGCTCTTCCTTACGCGGAGTTTGGGCCCCGGTTCGCCGCCCGAATCATCGACATGCTGGTGTTGCTGCCGATCGGCCTGCCGTGGATCGGGTTGGTGGCGTGGTTCGTTTTGCAGCTACCTGAAAAAGGTTCGCATCTTGAAGAACCCATGAGGGTAATTGTTCCGTTTGTCGTGGGAGGTGTGTTCCTGCTCCTGCTGACCATCGCGGCCACCTGGCTTTATCACGCGATGCTTGAGAGTGGAGAACGGCAGGGTACGATCGGCAAACGAGTGATGGGCTTGATCGTGACCGACGTGAAGGGCAACCGGATCTCGTTCGCACGGGCGTCGGGACGCTGGGTTTGCGGGGTGCTTATCACGAGCCAGACCATGCTGATCGGTTATCTGATGATGCTCTTTACGGAGAAGAAGCAGACCCTCCACGACCTCCTCGCCGAGACGGTTGTCCTCAGCGGCAAAGCGGGCGACCCGCCGTCCGGGGACCGCGTTCTGAATCTCTAAGAGGGCAGCCGCAAACCCTTATGGAATCGCAATTCGCGCGTTGATTCTGGTCAGACGAATGTGCTAACTTAACGGTTTCAGAGAGTTTCCTCGGAGTGGGTTCCTTCGCATCGCCTAGGGGTGGGTTGCGAGGGGCTTTTGGGGCGGCTCTACTCTCGTTCCCTTGCCGAAATCAGAATGGAACAAACCCTCGCAGCGCTCACCGGGATACTGCTAAAAGCGGTACCCACTATTATTTTCGTAATTTTCCTGCATTTTTACATCAAGGCGATGCTGTTCAAGCCCCTTGAGAAAGTGCTGGCGGAGCGAGCAGAGAAAACCAGCGGAGCGCGAGAACGGGCGCAACAGGCACTCGCATTAGCCGAGAAGAAAACCGCAGAGTACGAGGCCGCGCTGCGCGCTGCGCGCGCCGAAGCCTTCAAAGAGCAGGAAGCGGCGCGTAAACAATGGCTCGCCGAGCAGACGGCTCAAGTTCAAACGGCACGCGAGCGCTCGGACGCGCAGATTGCGGCAGCCCGAGAGACCTTTGCGACGGAATCCGCCACGGCGAGACAGGGTCTGATCGAGACCAGCGCGCAACTGGCTGAGCAGATCGCGACGGCGGTCCTGGGAGCGAAACGCGTATGAAGCGGCTGGCGTGGATTCTGATGTTGTGTGCCGCCGGCCTTTTCGCCCAGGAAGCGGCGGAAAAGAAGCCGGAAGAAGCAAAGTCCGCCGAGCACGCCAAGGGCGAAGAGGGCAAGGCCGGCGAAGGCGAGAAGCACGAAGAAGACTTCACGATGTGGAAGTGGGCGAATTTCGCGATTCTCGCGGGACTGGGCATCTGGGGCATCGGCAAGAGCGCACCGGCATTCTTCAAGGGCCGCACGGATGCGATCCAGAAGGACATGGAAGAGTCGGCCCGGGTCGCGGCGGACGCCGAAGCGCGCGCAAAGGCCGTCGAAACCAAGATCTCGCAGCTTTCGAGCGAACTCGAGCGCATGAACGCCGAAAC
The DNA here is from genome assembly GCA_039930685.1 of Bryobacteraceae bacterium. Classification (GTDB taxonomy): domain Bacteria; phylum Acidobacteriota; class Terriglobia; order Bryobacterales; family Bryobacteraceae; genus JBBQWZ01. Next base: position 7,535 of record JBDTTK010000004.1, read on the forward strand.
CAAGGCGGATATGGCTCGGGAGAATGCCAGGCTGCAGGGCGAAACCACGAAGGCGATCGAGCGGATCGCGCAGCGCGGGGAGCAGGAAGTGGAAGCCGCCGCGAAAGTAGCGCGCCTCGAACTCAAGCAGTACGCCGCGCAGCTTGCGGTGGATCTGGCGGAGCAGCGCATTCGGGCTCGGCTGACGCCCGATACGCAGGCCAAGCTAGTCGAAGATTTTGTGCACGATCTCGGTGCGGATTCGCGAAAGAATTAACGGAATATCGCAATGGGAATGGTTTCAGTCGTATCAGCGCGCTACGCAAAGGCTCTCGTGGATGTGGTCATGAAGCCGGGTTCGGGCGTCGACCCCGATGCTTCGGTGGCGCAAATCAAGAGCTTCGCGGAGACGCTGGCCGGGTCCTCGGCGCTGCGGAACGTCTTCCTGTCGCCGGCCATTTCGCCCGCGAAGAAGCGCGCGGTGGTGGGACGGCTCGCGGACGCGATCGGCGCGGCGCGCCAAATCAAGAATTTTCTGTTCGTGTTAGTGGATCACCGGCGGATGGGGGGATTCCTCCAGATCGCCGAGGCATATGAAACGCTGCTCGACGAGCAGCTTGGGTTTATCCGCGCCGATGTGACTTCGGCGCAAGAATTGACAGCTGCGCAGAGAACCGAATTGGAAGCCAAGCTGGCCGCGATGAGCGGCAAGCGGACGCGGCCGCACTACTCCGTCGATCCGGCACTGATCGGCGGAGTCATCGCGAAGATGGGCTCCATGTCGTATGACGGGTCCGTGCGGGGCGAGATTCAGAAGATGCGCACACAGCTGGCGGCCGCTCGGTAAGGCCGCATAGGGGAACGAAATGGCTCAGATTCGAGCGGATGAGATTTCGCGGCTGCTTCGCGAAGAAATCGACAACTACGAGAAGGCGATTGACGTCGCCGAGACAGGGAACGTCATCTCGGTCGGCGACGGCATCGCCCGTATCTATGGCCTCGAAAAGGTCATGGCCGGCGAGCTGATCGAGTTCGGCAAAGGCGTCTCGGGCATCGCGCTCAACCTCGAAGAAGATCAAGTCGGCGCGGTGCTATTGGGCAACGCCAGCCTCATCAAAGAGGGCGACGAGGTCCGCCGGACGGGACGCATCATGTCCGTCCCGGTTGGTCAGGCGCTAGTCGGCCGCGTGGTCAACGCGCTAGGCGAGCCGATCGACGGCAAGGGCCCGATTGTCACTACAGAATTCAATGCCATTGAGCGGCTGGCGCCGGGCGTGGTCGATCGCCAACCGGTAAAAGAGCCGATGCAGACCGGCATCAAGGCCATCGACTCGATGATTCCGATCGGACGCGGCCAGCGCGAACTGATCATCGGCGACCGCCAGACCGGTAAGACCGCGATCGCCATCGACACGATCATCAACCAAAAGGGCGGCGACATGATTTGCGTCTATGTCGCCATCGGGCAGAAGCGGTCCACGGTTGCGCAAGTTGTGAAGACACTCGAAGAAAACGGCGCGATGGATTACTCCATCGTTGTCGCCGCAACGGCGTCCGATCCGTCGCCGATGTTATATCTCGCTCCGTTCGCCGGATGCGCGATGGGCGAGTACTTCCGCGACCGCGGCGGCCACGTCCTGACGGTGTACGACGATCTATCGAAGCACGCGGCGGCATATCGCGAAATCTCGCTGCTGCTGCGCCGTCCGCCCGGACGCGAAGCGTTCCCCGGCGATGTGTTCTATCTCCACAGCCGGCTGCTCGAGCGCGCCGCGAAGTTGAACGCCGCCAAGGGAGGCGGTTCGCTGACGTCGCTGCCGTTTATTGAAACGCAGGCAGGCGACGTTTCGGCGTACATTCCGACGAACGTCATTTCGATTACCGACGGACAGATCTTCCTCGAAGCCGACTTGTTCAATTCGAACGTGCGCCCGGCGGTGAACGTCGGCATCTCGGTGAGCCGCGTCGGCGGCAACGCGCAGATCAAGGCGATGCGGCAGGTAGCCGGTTCGCTGCGACTTGAACTCGCGCAGTATCGCGCGCTGGCGGCGTTCGCCCAGTTCGGTTCGGATTTGGATAAGGCATCGCAGCAGCAATTGACGCGCGGCGCGCGTTTGACGGAACTGCTCAAGCAGGGCCAGTTCTCGCCGCTGCCGGTTGAGAAGCAGGTGCTCTCGATCTTCGCCGGCGTCAATGCGTTTATCGACGATTTGCCGCTTGATCAGGTCCGCGCGTTTGAAGCGGAGCTGTTCACGTTTGTCGAGACCTCGTATAGCGGAATTCTGAACGAAATCCGCGAGAAGAAGGCCATCAGCGATGAGTTGAAGGCGACCATGCTGAAGGCGATCAAGGAATTCAAGGAGCGCTTCGTGGCCCAGCGCGGGTCCCAACACGCAGCGGCCAAGTAACCTATGCCGTCGTTGATCGATATCCGGCGGCGAATCCGCTCGGTCAAGAACACGCAGCAGATCACGAAGGCCATGAAGATGGTCGCGGCGGCGAAGCTGCGCCGCGCGCAGGATCGCGTGATCGCGGCGCGCCCGTATGCGGCGACGCTGAACAAGGTTCTCGGCGATGTGGCGTTGGCGGCTCGGGGAAACGAAGAAGCGGAGGCAAATCCTCTTCTGGCGATCCGGCCGGAGAAGCGCATCCAGGTGATCCTGGTGACGAGCGATCGCGGTCTCTCGGGCGCGTTCAACGCAAACCTGATCAAGGGCGCGACGGTTTTTATCAAGGAACATCCGGGCGCGACGATCGAGATGGAAACGCTGGGCCGCAAAGGGCGCGATTTTTTCAGACGCCGCGGGATGACGATTACCGGAGAACTGGTGGGCGTTGCCGAGAAGCCGACGATCGTGAATGCGCAAGCGGTCGCGCGGCGCGTGATCGAGCGCGATGCCGGAGGCGAGATTGACGCCGTCTATCTGATCTTCAACGAATTCAAGAGCGTCATGACGCAGAAGCTGACTGAGGTCCGCGTACTGCCGGTGGAATTGACGGAATCCGCGGAGTCGCCCGATTACATTTATGAGCAGCCCCCGGCCGAGCTACTAGGCTCGCTGCTTCCGCGTTATATCGAGACGTCGCTGTATCGCGCGTTACTCGAATCCGCCGCGGCGGCTTTCGCCGCCCAGATGACCGCCATGGACGCTGCTTCGCGCAACGCGGGCGAAGTGATCGACAAATTGACCTTGTATATGAATCGCGTGCGCCAAGCGAGCATCACGCGCGAAATTATTGAAGTCGTAAGCGGAGCCGCCGCGCTCGACTAAGCGAGAAGCATTCGCGGCGTTTGAAGACGCCGCCCGACGAGAGGTTCTTACATGACCGCAGAAACCACCATCATCGGCAAAGTCATTCAGGTCGCCGGACCGGCCGTTGACATCGAGTTCCCGGAAGGGCAGATCCCCGATATCCGGACCGCCATCCACATCACGAGCGAAGGCTTCAATAGCCCCACGCCAATCGATATCATCTGCGAAGTCGCGCAGCATATCGGCGAGAGCCGCGTGCGTACGATCGCGCTGCAGCCGACCGAGGGTCTGGTCCGCGGGATGAGAGCCGAGAGCCTCGGCCATCCGGTCATGGTGCCGGTCGGACGCGAAACGCTTGGCCGCATCCTGAATGTCATCGGCGAGCCGGTGGACGAGATGGGTCCGGTAAACACCAAGCTGAAGTATCCGATCCATCGTCCGGCTCCGGGATTCGACGAGCAGTCGACCGAACTCCAGATGTTCGAGACCGGAATCAAAGTCATCGACTTGCTTGAGCCGTACCTCAAGGGCGGAAAGATCGGCCTATTCGGCGGCGCGGGCGTCGGCAAGACAGTTGTCATCATGGAGTTGATCAACAACCTCGCGAAAGAGCACGGCGGCGTGTCGGTTTTCGCCGGCGTCGGCGAGCGCACTCGTGAAGGCAACGATCTTTGGCTCGAATTCCAGGAATCGGGCGTCATTGATCCCCACGACTTTACGAAGTCGAAAGCAGCGTTGATTTACGGCCAGATGACCGAGCCCCCAGGCGCACGCCTCCGCGTCGGCCTCACCGGATTGACCGTTGCCGAGTATTTCCGCGACGAGGAAAAGCAGGACGTTCTGTTGTTTATCGACAACGTGTTCCGCTTTACCCAGGCCGGTTCCGAAGTATCGGCGCTGCTTGGACGGATGCCGTCCGCGGTAGGCTATCAACCGAACCTCGCATCCGAGATGGGCGAAATGCAGGAACGCATCACATCGACGCGCAGCGGATCGATCACTTCGGTGCAGGCCATTTACGTGCCGGCCGACGATTACACCGATCCGGCTCCGGCGACGACGTTCGCCCACCTCGATGCCACGACGAACCTCTCGCGCGACATCGCGGCGCTTGGAATTTATCCGGCGGTCGATCCGCTGGCCTCCAGCTCGCGCATTCTTGACGCGCGCATCATCGGCGAGGAGCATTATAACGTCGCGCAGAGCGTGAAGCAGATCTTGCAGAAGTACAAAGATCTGCAGGACATCATCGCGATTCTTGGAATCGACGAGCTTTCGGAAGACGACAAGCTGGCTGTCAACCGCGCGCGGCGTCTGCAGAAGTTCTTGTCGCAGCCGTTCTTCGTCGCCGAACAATTCACCGGCTTCAAGGGCAAGTACGTGAAGGTGGCGGACACGGTCCGCAGCTTCAAGGAAATCGTCGCGGGCAAGCATGACGAAGTTCCTGAACAGTGCTTCTACATGAAGGGCTCGATCGAAGAAGTCCTCGAAGCCTGGGAAGAACAGAAGAAACAGGGTTAAGACCAGTGGCAGCCACGTTCGAACTCGATGTCGCCACGCCCGAGCGATCACTCGTAAAGGTGCGGGCGGAAGAAGCGCAGATCCCCGGCAAGGATGGCTATATGGGCATCCTGCCGGACCATGCCGCGCTGCTATCGGAGCTGGGATTCGGCACGTTGACGTTTCGCACCGGCGGCAAGACGGAGACGCTCGCGATCCTCGGCGGGTACGTGCAGATTCAGAACAACGTGGTGCGGGTGCTCGCGGACGCGGGCGAGCCGGCGCACGAGATCGACGTCACGCGCGCTCAGGAAGCTTTGCGCCGGGCAAAACAGGCGATGATCAATCCCTCGATTGGCATCGACATTGCGCAAGCGTTAAGCGCCGTGATGCGGGCGGAAGCGCGGATCCGGGCGGCGGAAGAAGCCGCAAAGAAGTCGTAAGCGTCAAGGCGCACTACGCGGCTCTAGCCTGGGCTCAGCCTGGCCAGCATTGAGTCGATTCTGGACTCGCTGGGTTTCCGGCTAGTGATCGAGACGAAACAGGCCGCGTAGTTGCATCGTTGGGAACCAAGCCAAAGTCGGGGCGGTGAGACGCGCCCCGAGGAAGATGAGCTTTCGTTGAGAGTAAGCGCGACCTCACGGTCGCGCCTCGACACAAAGGCTTCTCAGAAAGACTAGAGCGATTTCAGGAACGCGAGTAGCATGGCCTTGTCGCTCGCGGGCAACTCCCGAAAGCGCGTGATCAGGGCAGTTGCCTCACCGGCGTGGCGCAGGATGGCATCTTCTGCGGTGGCTGCGCTGCCGTCGTGGAGCAGCGGCCTCCTGAAGCGGAGGCCCCACAGGGCAGGTGTGCGAATCTCATCGGCCTTGGCGCTTGCCTGTTCGATTCCGTCGCCGGTGCCGACATCGTGCAGGAGCAGGTCGGAATACAACGCGACCTGCTTGCGGTCGAATACCGGGTTCTTGCTGGTGGAGGTAACGAGCACCGGCGTGTGGCACGCCGCACAGCCCACCGAGCGAAAGATGGCTTCGCCGCCGCGGACCGCGTCGTCGATCGGCCCTCGCTCGGGCGCTGCGAGCAGGCGCATGAAGTTTTCGAAGCGGTCGATGCCACGCAACTGGGTCCGGCGGTCGCGGACATCCTCTACACCTTTGCGCGGCCCCGCGCAGGCCTTCAACTGTGCCGGATCGATGCCGAGGGCGACCTCTTCGGGGAAGAGGTCGTTAGTGATTCCCATCTCATTGCGGTAGGCGTCCGCGGAGAAGGCGAGCAGCGTCGCGTGCTGCGCTTTCCAACCGAAGCGGCCGATGCGCTCGCGGGCGGTGGCGACGTCGACGATGCGCGCGGCGCGGCCGCGGATGCCGTCGCCATTGGCGTCGTCCGGGTCTTCGAGCGCGAGAATCGCGTCGTCGGGAATGGCTTCGATCAGTCCCGCGCCGAACAGCGGGATCGGCGCGCGGCGCGCAATCACGTTCGCTTCGGCGGGAATCTGCACCTGGCAGCGATGATCGGGGATGGAGAACAGGTGATAGAGCGTACCGCCCTGCAGCTCATGGAACTTGCCCGCTTCGTCACGATAGCCCGCGCGGACCTCCGTCATGGCGCTGACGCCCCCGAGCGCGGGAACCGAGTGGCAAACGGCGCAGCTGGTTCCGTTGAAGGCTGGACCAAGACCGTCGTCGGCGGATTCCACTTCTTTGAAGTCGTCGAGGCCCATGCGGAAGAGTTCGAGCTCCTGCGAATTGATGCCTGCGAGGGGCGCGCCCGGCTGCGGGGGCGGGGCCGACTGGCCGAAAAGCAGAACTGCCGTGATGGCGGTTCCGCAGGCGGCAGACGGCTTGAAGCGACGCGTCGATGGCCTCATTTCACTTCGATCCAGCCGCGCATCAGGTTATGGCCGGCGCCGCAGGGCCTTGAGCATTCAAATGCGAATCGGCCTTTCTCGCGGGCGATGAACCGGACTCGCGCTTCGGCGCGTCCACTAGGCGGAATGGCCACGTCGATTCCGGCGCTGGGAATGCGGAAGCCATGATCGGTGTCGTCGCTAACCAAGACGAATTCGATGAGTTCGCCTTGCTTCACTTTGATCCGTGAGGGATTGAAGGTGAATCGCTCGGCGGTGATGGTGATGACGCGGTCTGGCTTGCGGTCCTCTGTCTGGGCGGCGAGCGTGAGTGCGGTTGCGAGTAAGAGAGAAATGAGTTTCATGATTCGTCCTGATGATCGGGTCGCGGACCTGGAGGTCCGCGCCACCTGTGCTTGCCGGGCCAGTATGGTGGGAGCGCGACCTGACGGTCGCGCCTCGATGCTATCCGTGTGGTGCCACGTCATTAGAACCACCATCCGATTCCGAGATTGATTCCGTCTATTGCGCGTACGACAGCGCTTTTGTTGCTGTTGAACACGTAGTCGAGCTTCAGGGCGACGTCGGGCGTCGGCTTGAAGGTCAGGCCGGTGACCCATGAACTGCGGTCGAACTGCGACAGCGGAACGAACTCCGCAGCCATCCGATATTGCGTATTGTACTTTTCGTACCGCGCGAAGTAGATCAGGTCCTTTCCTATTCTTCGAGGCAGTAGGTGGACAGCGGGTTCTAGGTAATAGCCGCGCATTTGGCGGGCGACGTTCGGATTCCGGCCCGTGCGGCGTTCGAGAAACTGATTGAGCTCGGCCGTCCGGGTGATCCACGTCTGAGCGAACAATCCGCGGAGGTCCAGGCGGCGGAAGCTATAGCGTCCGTCGAACTCGCCAATGGTGACGCGGGGATTGATGCCAGGCGTCCGGAATCCGGCGTGGCCTGAATAGAAGCTGGTGCCGAGGGTTAAGCGGCGTACGCCGGCGTATTCGAGGCGCGCCATTTTCGCCGGATTACGGAAGGAGGCGTCGAAGCCGGAGGTGCGCCCCTCGGAGATGCCAAACTCGGCTCCGAAACGGCTGGCGTCGAGCGAGGACCCGAGGTAGGCGCGATACCGGAGGCCGCGGCCCAGGTCGCCGGTCAAGCCAAAGCCGATTTCCCGCCACGTGGTCGGGATAATTACTGTTTCGACGAAGGGGCGCTCGACGCCGTTGAAGGCGGGGGGCTCATGGCGTTCGTTGACGATTCCCATGGGCGTCAGCATCATGCCGGCGCGAAAGTTCAGATAGGGCTTCACGAGGAAGTCGAGGTACGCCTGCTCCAACGCGACTTCGCCGCTTTCTTCGCCGCCTTCGACGAGGGCGTGCTCGACTTCAAGCTCGCTCCAGAACTTGATGCGGTCCGAGAAGCTGTGCCCGAAGAGCAAAACGAAGCGGTGGAAGTCCGGGCGGAACGCGTCGCCGCGGTCCTTGTTGAAGTGCATGTCCATGTAGCCGGCGACCGGGAGGCGCGTCTCGCCGTTCGCGGCGTTCTGAAAGTCGCCTGTGATGGACACTGGCACGAGGGCCTGCTGCGGTCGGACGGGAGCACCGCTCGGCGTATCCATTGCGAGCGGCTGGGAAGCGACAGGCTGGGGCGCCGCTACGACCGTCCGCGCCCCTAGTAGCGCATCCATCTTGGCCTCAAGTGCCTGAATCCGCAGGGCCAAGTCAGCGGGTAGAACCGACGAACCAAACGACGGGTCGAGCAGTCTCATCTTGCGTTCGAGTTCACTCACGCGGCTTGCGAGGTCAGAAGATGACTGCGCCGGGAGGTCGCTCGACAGCGCCAGAACGAGGGCGAGCCACGCGAAGAAATACTTTATCATCAAGCTAATCCCTTTTGGAATACTATGGTTAATGGATACAAGATTACTATAGTTAACCAGATCGATGCTAGCGGAGTTTTCAATGTCCAACTACTCTTCGGGTACGACCAGCGGTTTGTAGTACCGAGGCAAAACGGGTTAATTATCATTCACATAACAGCCGCCCGGCCCGATCACTCAAGAGAACATCAACTTCTTCCCCGAATCTGCGTTTAACTAGGTGTAGGCAAGCCGAAGTTATGCGAACCCAATCTCTTCTCGCCCTGATCCTCTCGCTGTCACTGGTTAGTCCTGGCTTTCCGGCCAAAACTCCCAAGGCGCCGAAAGCGGGCACCGACCTGGCCCTGTTCAACAAGAAGCTCAAGAAGGACGAGCAGATCCGGTTCGCGCTCGAGCGCCTGACGTTCGGGCCGCGCGCAGGGGATTACGAGATTGTTCGCAAAGTGGGGCTGAAGAAGTGGATCGATCTCCAGTTGCATCCTGACTCGATCAAGGAGAATCCGGTCCTTGAAGCCAAGCTTGCGCCGCTCGATTCGCTGCGCATGACCCAGCAGGAGATTGCACAGACGTACCCGCCGCCGCAGTTGATCGCGCAAGTGGCCCGCGGACGCGCTCCGCTTCCCGAGGATCCGGTGACGCGGGCCGCCGTCGAGCGCCTTGCGAAGCGGTATCGCGCCAAGAATAATATTGCCGCCTCCCAATCGACGCGCGAAGAGGACATGGTCGAACCGGCGGTGCCGTTGCAGGATCTGCTGACTCCGCCGCAGATTCGTACGCTGCGAAGCGGGAAGCCGGACGAACGCCGGGCGTTGCTCGCGTCGATCGACAAGGAGAAGTACGATGACCTGGCGATCGCGCTGCCGCAGGGTATGCGATTCCAAAATATGCAGTACGCCCCCGTCGAGATGCGCCGGATGTTTCTGCGCGCGACCGCGCCGCAACAGGTATTAGCCAGCGACCTGAATGAGAACAAGCTGTTCCGGGCGGTGTACTCGAATCGCCAGCTCGACGAGTTGATGGTCGACTTCTGGTACAACCACTTCAACGTCTACCTCGACAAGGGCGCGGACCGCCTCTACGTTCCGAGTTATGAGCGCGACGCGATCCGCCCGTACGCGCTTGCCAATTTCAAAGACCTGCTGAAAGCTACCGCCGAGAGTCCGGCGATGCTGTTTTATCTCGACAACTGGCAGTCGGTCGGACCGTTGCCGGTGAATCCGCGCGCGGCGCAGCGCCCGAACGCACCGAAGCGCCCGGTGCGCGGCCTCAACGAGAATTACGGCCGCGAGCTTCTCGAACTCCATACGCTGGGCGTGGACGGCGGCTACACACAGAAGGACATCATTGAAGTCGCGCGCTGCTTCACGGGGTGGACGATTCGCGATCCGCGCGGCGGCGGGGGATTCTGGTACAACGACCGCGTGCACGACAAGGGCGAGAAAGTGGTCCTTGGGGTGACGATTCCGGCGGGCGGCGGCAAGGAAGACGGGGAGAAGGTCCTCGACATTCTGCTGCACCATCCGTCGACGGCAAAATTTATCGCTACTAAGCTCGCGGTGCGGTTCGTAGCCGACAATCCGCCTCCGGCCCTGGTTGACCGAATGGCGCAGACGTTCGCGGACACGAGCGGCGACATCCGGGCCGTGATGCAGACGATGCTGGACTCCAAAGAGTTCTGGTCCGTGGGAACGCAGCACGCCAAAATCAAGACGCCGTATGAGATGATCGCGAGTGCGATCCGCGCGATCGGCGCCAACATCGACTTCGGAACCAATCTCGCGACGCAACTTGCGAACCTCGGACAGCCTCTCTACCGGAAGGTGGAGCCTACCGGGTACTCGGCGCTGAATGCCGAATGGGTGAATTCCTCCGCGTTGCTCGGGCGGATGAACTTTGCGCTCGCGCTGACGCAGAACAAGATTCCGGGCGTCAGGCTGGACGCGTCCGCGACGCTGCCGGACAGCACGAATTCGACCGTGATCGCGAAGGCGCTGCTCAACCGCGATGTCACACCGCAGACTCGGTCCGCCATTGAGAAGGCGCTTGAGGAGCAGGTTAAGAAGAACCCGAAGGCGCAGCCCTCCGCCGCGATCATTGCCGGTCTCGTTCTGGGTTCTCCGGACTTCCAAAGGAGATAGAACATGAATTCCCGACGCTTCTTTCTCAAGAGCTCCGCGGTCGCGATGGCAGGAGTCGGCGCCGCGCCGCTGTGGCTCGAGCGGGCACTCTATGCCGCCGACGCGCCGAGTCCGCGCAAGAAAGTTCTTGTGGCGTTGTTTCAACGGGGCGCGATGGACGGCTTGAACGTCGTCGTGCCGTTCGGCGACCCGAGCTACTACTCTCTGCGGCCCACGATCGCGATCCCGAAGCCGAACGGTACGGCCGATTCAGCCATTGATCTCGACGGCTTCTTCGGATTGCATCCTTCGCTTGCGCCTATGAAGCCGATTTGGGATGCCGGTAAGCTGGCGGTGGTGCAGGCCGTCGGTTCGCCGGACACGACCCGCTCGCATTTCGACGCGCAGGACTACATGGAATCCGGAACGCCGGGCCGCAAAGCGACGTCAGATGGCTGGCTCAATCGAGCGCTTCCTCAAGAGAAGGGCAGGATTTCGCCGGTCCGCGCGGTCAGCCTCGGACCAGCACTTGCGCGCACGCTGCGCGGAAAGCAGGACGCCGTCGCGGTGAGCAATTTGGGCGCGTTCCAAGTGCGCGACCCGGGCGGCGCGGTCGGATTCGAGAGCATGTACGCGGGCACGATGGACAAGGTCTTGAACGGAACGGGGCGGGAAACCTTCGAGGCCGTGAAGACGATCAAGGCCATTCAGAAGAACGCGTATGTTCCCGCGAACGGCGCCCGCTATCCCAACGGACGGCTGGGTCCGGCGATGCAGCAGATCGCGCGGCTCATCAAAGCGGACGTGGGGCTCGAAGTCGCGTTCGCCGATATGGGCGGGTGGGACACGCACGTCAACGAAGTGGGTCCGCGAACAACGCAGGGTCAGCTCGCGAATCTGTTGAACGAATTCGGCGGCGCTCTCGGCGCGTTCTATCAGGACATGGGCGACCGGATGGCCGACATCACGGTCGTCACGATGTCCGAATTCGGCCGGACCGCTAAAGAGAACGGCAACCGCGGCACCGACCACGGGCACGCCAATGCCATGTTCGTGTTCGGCGGCGACGTAAGGGGCGGCAAGGTTTACGGCGACTGGCCCGGCCTTGCGAAAGAGCAACTCTACGAGGGCCGCGACCTCGACCTCACGACCGACTTCCGCGACGTCCTGGGAGAAGCGGTCGCCGGGCAGCTCGGCAACAAGGACCTCAAAAAGGTCTTCCCGGGATACGACCCCAAGTTCCGCAATCTGCTCCTCAGCGCTTAGAATTTCTGCGCGGGCCGTGCCCATCCGGACCGCCTGAGCGCCAGTTCGATATCTTCAAAGTCCGCCAGAAGCTTTTTGGCGGACTTTTTCTGTTTCCTTCGCTTGCCATCACGAGCGGAGGAACAGATGTCCAACTTATTGGTTCTATTGGTGGCAGGCGGTTTGACCGCGCAGGCAGCCGAAATGCCGGTGCCGACGACGATAGAGGTTGCCGTCCGGCTCTGCGTTCCATCAGCCTCAGAAACGTTGTATGTCGCGAAAGCTCAAGCCGCCCGCATGTTTGCGGCGGCAGGCGTCGAGATCCAGTGGATTTCGTCCTCGAAGGCGCCGTCGACAAGCGGCGCGTGGCGGATTGCGGTCGACCTGCTGCCGCAATCGCCCAAGGATCTCCAATTCGCCGGACCGCTTGCCGTCGCGTATCCGTTTCAAGGCCAGAGCATCAAGATCTTCTACGATCGGCTGCAGCGAGTCGACCAACACCCGTCGGCCGCGCTGCTCGCCCACGTTCTGGTCCACGAGATCACGCACATCCTGCAGGGATTCGACCGGCATTCCGAAACAGGAATCATGAAAGGCATGTGGACGACAGCGGACTACTATGCGATGCGATGGCGTCCGCTGCTGTTCACCAGCAATGACGTCGAGTTCATCCGTGCGGGCATGGCCAGGCATGCCCAGAGCTCCGGCGTATTGAGTTCGAACGTCGCCGGGAAACCGTAGACAATTTCGCTACGACAACAGCAGCAGCGCGGCACCGGCGAGGGACAGGTCCTTGATGAAGTGCGCGAATTCGCTCAGGTGGGCGTATGGTTCCGTTTCTCTCCAGAAATGATGCAGAAAGAACGGTGCCGGAAAGATGATCCCGAATAGCAGCACCGCGCCGATCGCACGGTGCCAATCAAAGAGTACGAGCAAACCTCCGGCCAGCATCATGGCGATCGTCAGCATGGTCGCAAGACGCGCCAGTGGAACGCCTTTTCCCTGGATAAACGCCGCGTGCGTCCGGAAGTGGATCAAGTGGCTTGCTCCCATCGCGAGGAAATACGAGGCGAAGAGCGCCCTACCCAGCACCAAGACTCCGTACGGAATGGCAACTTGCATTTGGATTTCCCTCGATCCAGGTTTGGGGCCTAGAAAACGATCTTGCTCTTCAACTCCGGCATGGCTTCGTCGATGCGCCTCGATAGCTCCGGCAGGTGGCAGGTCGGAACCCTCGGGCAAAGATGATGTTCGACGTGCAGGAACATGTTGTACGTCATCCAATTCTTGAGGCGGCTCCGTAAGGTGCGTGCGATGTAGTGGGTGCGGTCGCAATGATGATGCACGGTCCAGACGGCGAAGAATGCAGTGAGGCACTGGCCGAACGCCATGGCGATCACGTGATAGCGAAGCATGGCGATGTCCCAAACGCCGAAGACCAGAGCGCTCCAGAAGATCGTCAAGGATAGTTGGGCGGCTACTTCGATCCGAAGCCGGCGCGAACCCAATCGAAGAGCGGTGAGGTGCAACAGGACCGGAAAGGCGGGTCCGAACAGGAGAGCGCGCCAGGCGGGCATCTCGGCGCTCCGGCCCTCGACATCACCATCGCCCAGCCGCAAGCGATGATGGCGCAAGTGGTTGAACCGAACGGCGTGCATCGACCCAAGCATGGTGGCACTCATCACCCAGAGCACGAGTTCGGTTGCTTGCCGCGACAGCCCGAGCGCCGAATGAAATGCGTTATGAACCAGGCGCAAGCCGGTAAGAAAGAAGCAAAAGGACAGGAGCAATGCGACCGGGTAATA
>JBDTTK010000005.1:0-20558 GCA_039930685.1 Bryobacteraceae bacterium
CAGCAGCGACAGCGGAATCGTGATGGCGGTCAGCAGCGCGGCCCGGACGCTGCCGAGAAACAGGAACAGCACCGCGACCACGATAATCAGGCCTTCGAGCAGCGTGTGCGTCACCGTGCCGAGCGTATTCTTGACGAGGTCGGACCGGTCGTAGATCGCCGTAATCTTCACGCCCGGCGGCAGCCGGTTTGTGTTGAGATCGTCCACCGCCTCGCGGATCCCTCGCAGAACGTCGCTTGGATTTTCTCCACGCCGCATCAGGACGATGCCCTCGACCGCGCCGCTATGGTTGTCGACTCCGAAGATGCCCGTCTGGATCGCCGCGCCGATGCGGACTCGTCCAATGTCGCGCACGAACACGGGCACACCCTTGGCTTCGTTGACCACGATGTTCTCGATATCGCCGATCGTTTGGACCAGGCCGACGCCCCGCACGACCATCGATTGCTGCTTGTTATCGAGCAGCGCTCCGCCTGCGTTCTGGCTGTTCGCCCCGATCGCCTGCGCGATCTGCGAGATCGAAAGGTTGAACTTATTCAACGCCTGCGGATCGACTTCGATCTGGTACTGCTTGATCAATCCGCCGAACGGCGTCACATCCGCGATACCTGGCACTTGCAGAAAACGCGGCTCGACGATCCAATCCTCGATCTCCCGCAGCCGCAATGGATCGCCGCCCGCCCCTTCCACCTGCTGGCGGTACAACTCGCCGATTGGCGTCGACAGCGGACCCAGTGCCGGCGCCACGCCGTCCGGTAGCGTCGCGTCTCGCAGCTTCTCGAGCACAACCTGCCGCGCGAAGTAATCGTTCGTGCCGAATTCGAAGGTCAGCTCGACTACCGAAAGTCCAAAGATCGTCCGCGACCGCCGCGCGATCACCTGCGGCACGCTGTTCAGCGCGCGCTCGATCGGAACCGTCACCTGCTGCTCCACCTCCTCGGCGGCGCGGCCAGGATAGAGCGAAACCACCACCACCTGCGTATCCGAGATGTCCGGATACGCCTCGATTTTCAACTGTTGGAACGCCCACACGCCCAGGCCGATTAGAGTGAGCCCCGCGAGAAGCGTAATGAAGCGCTGCTTGAGTGCGAATCGGAGAAGTAAGGCGATCACGTCTTAATTCCCCCGCAGCAGCATCACGCCGTCGGTGACGACGAGATCGCCCTTCTGCAATCCGTCGAGTATCGACACCCGATCCCCAACGCGATCTCCAAGCTTTACCGCGACCGGAGTGAACGTGTCTTTGCCCGACACCTTGTAGACGATGTTCCGCGACTCGCCCTGCACGATCGCCGACGCCGGAATCACAGGCAGCGCCAACGTGCCTTCGATGTGGCGGATCTTGCCGAACATCTCCGGCCTCAGACGGCCCCTCGCGTTGTCCATCTCCGCGCGGACCTTCACCGTGCGCGTCTGCGGATCGACCGTGTCCGCGATCCGTGTGACTTTGCCGCGGAATGTCTCGCCGGGATACGCTGTCAGCTCGATCGTGATCTGCTCGCCCGGATCGATGAAGCGGATGTCGGTTTCCGGTACGTCACTCGCCACCCAAACCGAACTCAGGTCCGCGATCGTCAGCAGCGGAGCGCTGAGGTCGTTGCGAAACTCGCCGGGCGCGACGTTCAGTTCCAGAATCTTGCCGCTGATGGGCGCCCGCACCGTGAGCTTTTGGCCCAGCTCATTCGGATTCAGCCCGAGGATCTCCAGCCGGCGGAGAGCCTGCTTTTGTACCACCACGGCTTGATCCAGCGTGGCCTGCGCCTGAGCGAGCGCCGCTTCCGCATTCAGGACCTCCTTCTTCGCAATCGCGCTATGCGCGTAGAGATCCTTCGTGCGGTCGACATCGGACTGCGCTTTCAGCAGCGCCGATTTCGCCTGCGAAATCTGCGACTGCGCCTGCAGATTCGCCGAGACCGCCGCGTCGCCGTCCGGACTCTCCAACGTGATCAGCGGAGCGCCTGCCTGTACCTGATCGCCCAATCTTGCGAGGACGGCCGCGATACGTCCTGCCAGCGGCAGCACAACCCGCGATACCCGATTCGGATTCGCTTCGATCTTGCCCGGCGCAATCACCTCGTGCTGCGGCACCTCCGCCACCACCACCGGCTCGATCTTGATCTGCTTTCGCTTGGCCGAGTCAGCCGCTAACGTGACTTCGCCGCTCGACGCGATGACAACCGGCGGATCGCTGGCTACCTCCGCAACCTTTTCTTTCGCGCAGCCCGCCAGCAGACAGGCCAGCACCGCCACTCCGCCTTTGTGCCAGGTCATGGCCGCACCCCTTTCCCGGTCACCGCTTCCAATAGGTAAAGCCCCCGCGAATAGTCGCCGCGCGCATCGTTGTAGCTCTGTACCGTGTCGTTGAACGCGCGCTGGGCGTCGAGAAACTCAACCAGCGAAGCCTCTCCCCGGCGGTACGAGTACTCGGTCGTGTCGCGGACCTCCCGCGCCTGTTGCAGCATCGAGGTGCCGATCGTGTCCAGCAACTGACGCGCCGTCTGATACTGCTCCCACGCCACGCGCACCTCGCTCGAGATCTGCTGCTCGAGCGCCTTGGTCCTCAGCACCAGTTGCTGATTCTCGCGGCGGGCGCGTTCAATCTCGCCTTGGTTCCGGTTCAACAGCGGCAGCGGAACCTGAAAAAAGAAGCTCATCGTCTTCCCGCTTGCGTAGGAATATTGCGCGTTGTACTGCGCGCCAACCTGGTAGTCGGACTTGGCGATGGCCATTTGCAGTCCGATGTCCGCCTTCGCGCGGTCGGCGTCTTTGCGCGTCGCCTGGAGGTCCGGCCGTAATTCCGACGCGATCTGTGTGAGCGCATCGAGCGTGACCTCCTCCCGGTTCTCGCGGAATTCGCCGCGAACGTCGAATACAGGCGACGGTGTTCTGCCGAGCAGCTGCTGCAGCCGTGTGGAGGAAGTCCGCACCCGCAGTTCCGCCTGACGAACTGAATTTTGAAATTGAAGCGCGGCCAGCCGCGATCGCTTGAGCTCGACCTCCGCCAGATCGCCGCTCTTCACCCGCGCCTCGTTGATTTCGACCAGCCCCTGTAGCGATTTGAGATTCTCCTGGGCCAGCGCCACGCTGCTCTTGGCCGTTAGCAGATCGACGAACGCGTTCTCAACATCCAGCCGCAGTTGGCGGACTGTGTTCAACAGATTCAGCTCGGCGACGGATTTTGCCTCGGACGCGACCTCCACGCGGCGAGCTCGCTTTCCCCCACGTTCGAATGTCCAATCCAGACGGGCGTCCGTCTCTGTCGGGCCTGCGCTGTTGAGCGCCGTGACGCCGGTTCCAAAGAGGTTCACGTACATCTGGCTGAAGCTCAGTTGCGGGTTCGGACGCAGCCGGGCCTGCACGATCCGCGCATCGGCGATCTGCACGTTGAGCCGCTCAGCCAGCATCGGCAGGTTGTGCTGCAGGGCCTCGTCCAAGGCCTGATCGAGCGTGATCGGGCCCGCCGCGGGTTGCGCAAATAGAGATCCTCCGAGGCACAGGGCCACGCAAAGGGTCCTCATGGAAATGCTCCTTCCCCCGGCGAGCCAGGGGTTCCGTGGTCAAAACAGGAAAAGCTTAGAGGTTGAAAAGGAAGGAAGGAGGACCGCGGCCGGCTGTGGCCGGGGTCAACCGGTCAGTCGAACGGGGACGAAGTGCGCGGATCTGGGCGAAGAAAAACAGCGTGGTTACGAGCGTCAGGCAGGCCGTGACCTGCGCCGATTCGAGAATTTCAAATAGCCGGACTAAGGTGCCAAGCGACTTGTCCTGGGACTTGTCGGCCATGCCGCCGTCGTGCGGCTTAGTCTGTGCGCTTGCTTGGAGAAATTCGATGCGAGCCGTGTCGTCGCTATTCGAAACAGTGGGGAACAGCGCAACGACGGTGAGAAAGACAGCAAGACCGCCGCGAATCCGCGCCCGGACGCTCTCCGGCCGCTGCCTCATCCGGCGCAGTTGGACCAGGATCGCGCCCAGACAGAGCGAGATCCACAGCAGGTTCAGAAGTGTGCCAGAGCTAGCCACGAAATTTCACGATACCAGATAGACGTCCGGAAACCGGAAAAGGCTACTTGCCTACTTCCCGCTTTCTTAGGCGGACTGCATCCGCCGTTTCCGGACCTCATCGACGAAAACCGCCACGATGATCACCGCCCCGATGATCGCCTGCTGGAGGTACGGGCTGATACCGAGCAGATCCGCGCCGTTCGAAAGCAGACCCATGATGAACGCGCCAATCAGTGTTCCCGGCACGCTACCCTCTCCGCCTCGCAGGCTGCCGCCGCCGATGACGACCGCCGCGATCGCCTGTAACTCGTAGCCTTGACCGGCGGTCGGTTGGCCGCTCATCAGGCGCGAAGCTTCGATCATGCCCGCGAGTCCGGTCAGCAGTCCGCCGATCGCATACACGGCGGTCGTGTGGAACGCGACGGGCACGCCGGCGTAGCGCGCCGCTTCCTCGTTACTGCCGATCGCGAACGTGTACCGTCCGAGCTTGGTGTGTTCCAGAATGACGTGGACCACCACGGCGCAAGCCACCAGCACCCACAAAACAAACGGAACCCCAAGCAGCTTGCCGTCCCCGAGCACCGAAAAGCCGGCCGGCAGGCGATGCACCGGAAGTCCGTTCGAAACAATCAGCGTCACGCCGCGAAAGATACCCAGCGTACCTAGCGTCACGATGAAGGGCGCGATCTTGAGGCGCGTAATCAGCAGCCCGTTCAACAAGCCGCATGCGGCGCCCGTCAGCACGCCGATCGTGACGCCAATCCAAATCGGATCGCCGCGCTCCATCGCCATGGTTCCAAACAGGCCGCCCATCGCCAGAATGGCGCCCACCGACAGGTCAATTCCGCCGGTGATGATGATCAACGTCATCCCGAGCGCCATCACGTTGATGACTGCCGTCTGCCGGATCACCGCCGACAAGTTTCGTTGTGTCAGAAACGTCGGGCTGGCGATCCACAGCGCGATGAACAGGGCCGTCAGAGTCAACAGTGGCAGCAGCCGCTGTAAATTCTTTCCACTCATCTATGCCGCGGGCTCCTTCTCGAATGCCGCCAACCGCATGATTTCTTCTTGTGTCGTCTTACCTGGCAGTTCGCCGACCAGGCGCCCTTGGCGCATCACCAGAATCCGGTCCGGAACTTGCAGCAACTCCGGCAATTCAGAACTCACCATCAATACGCCGGCCCCGCCTTTCGCCAACTCGTCCATGATCTGGAACACTTCCTGCTTCGCCCCGACGTCAATCCCGCGCGTCGGTTCGTCGAAAAGAAATACGCGCGCTCCGCGGGCCAACCATTTCGCGATCACCACTTTTTGCTGATTGCCGCCGCTAAGCCGGCCCGCAAGCTGCCGCGGGGAGTCCATTCGGATCGCGAGCTTCTTCTTATACTTTTCCGCCAGCGCCATTTCACTCGTCTTGCTGACCAGACCCCCACGGCTCACAGCCGGAAGGTTCGCCAAGGCGACGTTCTGCGCGATCGACAGGCCGCGCGCGAGACCCGAATGCTGCCGGTCCTCCGGAATCAGGACCAGCCCCGCGCGCACCGCGTCGCGCGGCGAACCGCCGTGCAGTTCGCGTCCGGCCACCGTGACCCGTCCCGCGCGAACCGGGTCGATTCCGAAAAGCGCGCGGCACAATTCCGTGCGGCCGGCGCCCACCAGCCCGGCGAGTCCGACGATCTCACCGGCGCGAATCGAAAACGAGATGTCATTCAGCAGCGGCGGATTCGACAGCTCCTCGACGCGCAACACTTCCTCGCCCGGCGTACCCGGCGAGCGGGAATAGAGCGAACTCACCTCGCGACCAACCATGTGGCGAATCAGTTGCGCGATCGTGAGCTTCGCCAACGCTCCGGAATGCACCGTCTCGCCGTCGCGTAACACGGTCACCCGATCGCCGACAGACCGCAGTTCTTCGAGCCGGTGAGTGATGTAAATTACCCCCATCCCGCGTTCGCGCAGCGAAGTCACCAAGCGGAACACTTCCTTCGTCTCCGCTTCTGACAGCGACGATGTCGGTTCGTCAAAGATCAGGAGACTCGACCCCTGCACCAACGCGCGGCAGATCTCGACCAGTTGACGGCCCGCCGGACTCAGGCGCTCCACGCGCGCGTCCGCCTGAATCGGAAAGCGATGCTCTTCGATGATTCGCGCGGCGCGCTCGCGCATGCGCCGCCGTTTCATCCAACCCATGGGGGCGCAGTCCTCGCGGCCAAGAAACATGTTCTCAGCGACCGTCAGATGCGGGGCGAGTAGCGACTCCTGATGGACCATCGCGATGCCTACCGCGGCGGCGTCCGCCGGACGGCGGAAGCGCTGCGGCTGTCCTCGCCATAGAAACTCGCCGCCGTCCGGTTCGATCAATCCGGCGACAATCTTCATCAGCGTCGACTTGCCGGCGCCGTTCTCCCCCATCAACAGGTGAACTTCGCCGGCCGCCACCTCGAGCGATCCGCGCCGCAACGCCGTGACCCCGCCAAACTGTTTCTCGATGCCGCGCAGTTCGAGGAGACTCATTAGTGATCCAGCAAACCCGCCAGTCTATCGCAAAAAAGAATTAGCGACTCGTTTGCGGCGCAGCGTATCTACTCTATGAGGCCATGGCGCGCTCGTTTCAATTTTCGAGCTGGATCGACGCACCGGTTTCCAAGGTGTTCGCGTTCCACGAACATCCGGACGCCCTCGAGCGCCTGACGCCTCCCGGCCAAAAGCTGG
This sequence comes from Bryobacteraceae bacterium, assembly GCA_039930685.1. Taxonomy (GTDB): domain Bacteria; phylum Acidobacteriota; class Terriglobia; order Bryobacterales; family Bryobacteraceae; genus JBBQWZ01. The sequence goes on from JBDTTK010000005.1 coordinate 6,715, forward strand.
AGATCCTCGAACGCACCAACGGAATTCAGCCCGGCAGCCGCGTCGTTCTGCGCGGCAGCCTCGGTCCCATGACCATGGAATGGCACGCGCGCCACACCATCTACGAAGAAGACAGCTTGTTCGTAGACGAGCAGGAAAAAGGTCCGTTCAAGCAGTGGACGCACCGTCACGAATTCGAGCGTGAAGGCCGCGGAACGCGCTTAACTGACTCCATCGAATACTCCATGAAAGGCGGACCGCTCCTCGAATTCCTGGGCGGCTGGTTCGTAAACTACCAACTTCGAAAGATGTTCCGTTGGCGCCACAAGGTGACCAAAGCGTTCTGCGAGAAGGCGTAGACGGATCAGGTTCCTTGGTAAAGGCCGTTTACACCGCGCTGTGATCGTAAGGGAGCGGCCCAGCTTAACCCTCACCGCGACCCTCTAATTCGGTGGACCCGGATCCTCGTCGCCAAAATCCTGCGTCAGATTCTCGAACTTGGTGTACTGCTTCAGAAACGCCAAATTCACCCGCCCAGTCGGACCGTTGCGCTGCTTCGCCAAAATCAGTTGCGCCATGCCCTTCAGGTCCTCGCGATCCGGCTTATAGACTTCCTCGCGATAAATGAACCCGACCAGATCCGCGTCCTGCTCAATGGACCCCGAATCGCGGAGATCGCTCAATTGCGGAACGTGATCGCCCGGACGTGTCTCCGACGCGCGGCTCAACTGCGAAAGCACCAGGAACGGCACCTTCAATTCCTTGGCCAACAACTTCAGCCCGCGAGAAATCGCGCTGACTTCCTGGTTGCGATTCTCTGACCGGCCTCGCCCGCTCATCAACTGCAGGTAATCGACCACCACCAGATCCAGCCCATGCTCGCTCTTCAACCTCCGGAGCTTCGCGTGGATGTCCATGATATTGGTGCCCGCCGTATCGTCGATGAACAGCGGAGCCTCATAGAGGTTCGCAAGCGCCACCTGCAATCTCCGCCTCTCGTCGCCGTTCAGATAACCGGCGTTGAACTTCTGTTGATCGACCCGCGCCTCCGCGCACACCAGGCGGTTCAGCAGGCTGGCTGCCGACATTTCGAGCGAAAACACCGCCACCGGACGCCGCATCTTCGGATGCGACGCGATGTGTTGCGCGATGTTCAGCGCCATCGCCGTCTTCCCCATCGACGGACGCGCGGCGAGAATAAATAACTCGCCTTCGTGCAGGCCTCCCGTCATCTCATCCAGCTTCAGGAAGCCCGTGCTCACGCCCTTGATCTTCTTGCTCGGATCGAGGAACGCGTTCATGCCGCCCGGAAACGTCTCGACGATTTGCCCCGTATTCATAAGGCCGTCGCGCTGCCGGTTGTCGTTCAGCCGCAGCAGCGATTCTTCGGCGCCCGCCAGAATCTCATCCGGCTCCTCCTGGCCCAGCATGCAGCGGTCGATGAGTTTCTGCGAAGCGAAGATCAAGCGGCGCAGCGTCGCCTTGTCCTTGACGATCCGGATGTAGCCATCCAGATTCGAAATGCGCGGCAGCCCGTCATCGAGCGAAACCAGGTAGCTCAGCCCGTCGACCGATTCAAGCTGATTCTGCTTCATCAACTCGTTCGCCAGCGTCACGCGGTCGACATGTTCGCCGCGCTCGTGAATGTCGGCCATCCGCAGGAAGATCCGGCGATGCTTTTCAAGGCTGAAATCGTCCGCCTCGAGCACGCCCGCAACTTGAATGAAGTTGGCGCTGTCGAGCAAAATCGAGCCGAGAACGAAGCGTTCGGCGTCGAGGTTTGCCGGCAGGCCTTTTTCGAAAGAAACGTCAGTAGAAGCCATCGCGTGGAACAGTACTTACCATAGCGCGGTCCCGCCGGATCCGGCGTGGTTTCTATCTGGTTTCAATGGCCGCGTTTAGCCTCTGCAAGACCCTGTGGAAAATGGCATGCGAGAGCAGGAAAACAACTCCTATGTTTTCAGCGTCTGGCGAAACGATTTCCACAGCCGTCCACAGGTCTGCGCGTTATCGCTAGATTGCCCAGCCATTGGCCTCGAATCTCATCCTTATCAGAACAGGCCGCACGCATTGAATGATCTTAGAATCTCGAGCGGCTGACCGCTCCTCACTTCACCGCAATGTGATGCTGCTCCAAAGTACTCCCCACCGCCTGCTCGAAACGCGCGACCGCCTTGTTGTAATCTAACTGCGCGACGACCGCCCTTCGCCGGGCATCCAGAAACTCATTCTGACGCGTCAGCACCAGAAAATTCGTCGACTCGCCGCTCTGAAACAACCGCGTCTCGCTTTCCAGCTTCTCCCTGGACGCCGCCTCGGACGCGTTCGCCGCCGTGATCCGCTGACGCGCCGTTTGCAATGCCTGCAGCGCGTTCCGGACCTGGGCCTCGATCACCTGCTCCGCCTGGCTCTCGATCAGCTTCAGCCGCTTTTCCGTAATTGCGTTCTGCGCGAGCGACGCCTTCGCGGCGCGGTTGCGGAACGTCAAATCCACGTTCAGTCCGATCTGCGCGCTTTGATAATTTCCGCCAAACAAGTTCGACAGCGTCTGCCCATAGCCGCCGATCAGCGCCGGCGGAATACTCCCGAAACTCGACGACGGCAAAGGCGGCAATCCGGCCAATGCCGATAGCGCGTTGAGCCGGTCGTTCGACGCCGCGCTCGAAGATGTAAACGGATTGTCGCCCGGCCGGATCGACCCCGCCAGGCCGGTGTTCGAATAGCTGCCCACAAAATTGACCAGTGGCTTCAGCAGATTCGCATTCTGAGCTTCCTCGATGCGGTTCGACTCGCGCTGGATCTGCGTCTGCCGCAGCTCCGGTCGCTTCTGGATCGCCGATCCCACGAGCGGCGCCAGGTCCACTGTCTCGGGCACTTCCAACTTCAAATCGACAGGGATCAGCTGTTCGCCCCACAATGCAGCGCCCCGGTTGGGCGCGAGCAACTGCTTCAAGGCGTTCTCCGCCTCGGTAACCCCGCCCGCCGCACTGTAATAATCGTCCAGCCGTTTCTCCAACTCCGCGCGCGACGCCGCTAATTCCACCGGTGCCAACGTACCGCTCGAAATCATCCGCTGATTGCGATCGAACTGCGCCTGCGACAATCCCACCGCCTCACTCGTCACTTGCAAGTTCTGCCGGACCGCCACCAGATCCCAGTACGCTTGTGCGACCCGCGTCACGATGTCGATCACGCGGACCTCGAAATCCGACTCCGATAAGTCCACCTGCTTCTTCCGCAGCAACAACTGCGTACGCTCGGCGTCGATCTTCCGGTTCCGCAAGAGCGGCTGCGTGAATCCCAGCGTCAACCTACTCTGCGTATATGGATTCAGCGACGAAAAGATGTTGCTCGACGACTGCCGTCCGTTCTCAAAGTCCGCGTGAACCGAAGTCCCCTGCCAGGGGAGCTTTTGATTGAAGAACACATTCTCATTGAAGAAATGCTCCGACAGCTTCCCGCCCGCCCCTTGCAGCACGCTCGCCGTCGGCGAATTGCGCGATTCGATGCTCTGCTGCCAGCGCAGCGACGGATCGAATACGCCGAGCGCCCCTCGCAGAGCCGCTTTGTTAAACTCCGTGACCGCGCGCTGAATTTCGATGTCCTGGTTGTTCGACATCGCGAGTTCGATCGCTTCCGCGAGCGTCAGCTTATGTTCCGCGCCCGTGACCCCAACGCGCATCACATCTGGAACCGCTTTGCGCTCCGGTACTCCGGGCTGCTGCGGCCAGGCGTTGCCTGCGAACACACCAATCGCCGCGACTACAAGAAATCGTTTCATCATGATCAACCAGGAATCCTTCAGCCGCTACCGCACCAGACCGAGTAAGCCGGTCCACGCGCGGCGCAGCGCGTTCGCGGGCTGCAACGTGCGCCCCATCCAGCCCCACAGGCGGGCATGCGCCACATCGTCGAACAGCGAATAGGCCACCGGAGTCACCAACAGGGTCAGCAGCAAACAAAGCGTCTGCCCGCCGATGACCATAATCGCGACACTGCGCCGCGATCCCGACCCCGCGCCGCCTCCCAGCGCCAGCGGGATCATGCCGGCAACCAACGCCGCCGTCGTCATCAGAATCGGACGCAGCCGGTCTTCGCAGCCTTTGAGAATGGCCTCCAGCCTTTCGTATCCGTTCTTCCGCAGCGTTTTGATGTGATCGATCTGCAGAATCGAATTCTTCTTTACGATGCCGAAGAGCACCAAAATGCCCACAGACCCGTAGATAATCGAGAAGTTCTCGCCGGTTATAAGCAGCGAGATCAACGCGAAAGGTACCGACAGCGGCAGGCTCAATAGAATCGTCACCGGATCGATAAAGCTCTCAAACTGCGCCGCCAGCACCATGTACATGAAGGTCAGCGAAAGAATGAGGGCGAAGACAAAGGCCGCCGCGGCGCGTCCCAACTCCTTGCTGCGGCCCGCGAATCCCGCCCTGTAGTCCGGCGGCAGATCGAGATCCTTGACCATGCCGGTCATCAGCTCGATCACCTTACTCGCGGACTGCCCCGCGAGAATATTCGCCGTGATCATCACCTGGCGCTGCCGTTGGAAACGGTCGATCTGCGTTGGGCCGCTGCCCTCTTCAAAGTGCGCCACGTTGGAAACTGGAACGTTCCCTAGCGTCGACGACGGAACAAACAACTGCTGCAACGCGGCCGCTGAATCGCGGAACTCCTTGTCCACGCGCAACTGCACGTCGAAACGGTCGTCGCCTTCGCGGTACGTTGTTACCTGTGTATCGCCGCCGACCAGCGTCCGTAACGCACCCGCGATTGAGGACACGCTGACGTTCAGATCGGCTGCTTTGTCGCGATTGACCTGGACGCGCAATTCCGGCTTGCCCGGCTCATACGTCGTATCTACGTCGACAACGCCCGGGGTCTCGCGCAGCCGCGACATGATTTTCTGCGAGTACCCGTCCAGCCGATTGAGGTCCGGACCCTGCAGGTAGAACATCACGTCGCGGTCCGTCTGCCCGTTCGAAAAGAACGAAGGCAACTGCACGCCCGCCGTCACCTCTCGATACTTCTTCAGCTTTTCGCGCGCCATGTCCATCAGCTTCCATTGGTCGAAGCCTTTGCGCTGGTCGGGCTGTACCAGTTCGACCACGATCGATCCGCGGTCCACTTGCTTGCGCGCGTCCGCGCCGATCGTCACCAGCATGTGGTCGATACCCGGAAGCGTCTTGATATCCGCATCGATCTGCCGCATGATCGAGTCCGTTCCCTCGAGTGACGATCCCGCCGGAAAGCGCAAAGTAATCTCGAATTCGCTCTGGTCGTCTTTTGGCAGAAAGTCCTTGCCGATAATCATGAACAGCGGGATCGTCGCCAGCGTCACAACCAGCGTCAGCGCAACGATCACCCAGCGGTGCGTCATCGACCAGCGCAGCATCGCCTTGTATGGCGTATCGAGAACTCGGAAAAGCCACGATTCTTTGGTGTTACTCTCCTTGTCCACCTTCATGTACCGCGCGCAGAGCATCGGCGTAAGGGTGAAACTGACCAACAGCGACACCATGATCGCGAACGCCGCCGTGTACCCGAAGCTCGACATGAACTTGCCGACCGTCGAACCCATCATCGCCACCGGAATGAAAATGATCGCCAGCGATAACGTCGTCGCCAGCACCGCCAGTCCGATCTCTCGCGTGCCTTCAATCGCCGCTTGAACCGGTGACATGCCCTTCTCTTCCGCAAACTTGAAGATGTTCTCAAGCACCACGATCGCATCGTCGATGACGATGCCAACCATCAGCACCAGTGCCAGCATGGTGATCTGGTTCAGCGTGAAACCCATGTAGGCGATCAGCGTGAACGTGGAAATGATCGATGTCGGAATCGCAATTGCCGCGATCAGCGTCGACCGCCAGTTCCGCATGAACAACAGCACGATCGCCGCCGCCAGCAGCGCGCCCAACACGAGATGTTCCTGTACGGCGGCAAACGCCGCCTCAATAAACCCGCTTTGATCGCGTGTGTAGGCAATCGAAAAATCCGCGGGCAGTTCGCGCCGCAGTTCGTCGATGCGCGCCTTCACGCCGCGGATCACATTCACGGTATTGGTTTCGGCCTGCTTCCGGACCTCGAGCACCACCGCGGACTTGCCGTCGAGCCTCGCGAGCGACCTGGGCTCCTCGACGCCGTCCACCACGCGCCCGATATCTGCCACCCGAATCGGTGATCCGTTGACGGTCGCGACGACGATCTTCAGGAAGTCTTCCGGCTTCTCCATCCGGCCCAAGGTGCGGAGCGACATCTCGCGACGGCCTTGTTCCACGCGTCCACCCGGAATCTCGACGTTCTGTGTCTGCAGCGCCGTGCGGACCTGATCGATGTTCAGGTTGTAGCTGTACAACTTGCTACCGTCGATCCAAACCTGGATCTGCCGCGTGCGGTCGCCCACGAACCGCACCTGGCCCACGCCATCGAGCGATTCCAGATTTTTCTTGATCTTGTCGTCCGCGATCTTCGTAATCTCCCGCAAATCGCGGGTGGACGAAATCACCACGTTGATCACCGGCGATGCATCCGTCGACAGCCGTTCGACGACCGGCGGATCCGCGTCCTTCGGAAGCCGCGCCAGCACCGTGGCGACCTTATCGCGAACTTCCTGGGCCGCCACATCCGGATTCTTATCGTTCACGAACTGGATGCTGACCTGAGACACGCCTTCGAGCGACGACGACCGCAATTCATCAATGCCGCTGACCTGGTTGACTACCTCTTCAATACGCTTCGAGATCTGCGTCTCGACTTCTTCGGGCGAGGCGCCCCGCAATGTCGTCGAGACCGAAACGATTGGGAACTCGACTTTGGGATAAAAGTCGACACCCAGATTGCGATAGGATGCGAGACCGAGCACCACCAGCGCCATGATGAGCATGGTCGCGAAGACCGGCCGCTTGATACAAATTTCCGCGAGTCTTTGCACAACGGGCTCCTAGCTCTTCGCCTTCACTTCGGTTCCATCGACCAGCGTCGGAACCTTTTCCACCGCCACCAGATCGCCCGGCTTCACTTGATCGGACGGAACTTCCACCCAGCCACCGACGTTCTCCGACGGCGGAACCTTGCATTCCACTGCCTTGCCGTTTCGAATCACGAACACCTTGGTCAATCCGGCGACCGAGTAAACCGCTTCTCGCGGCACCACCACGACCTGCGTATCCCGCGCCGTCACCAACTTCACCTGGACGAACATGCCCGGTCGCAGGCGTGGATCGTTCGTCACTAGACGCGCCTCCGCCGTCAGCGAACGCGCTTTGGCGTCAAGCGAAGGATCCATTTGCCGCACGACCGCCGAGAACTCAGCGCCGGGAACGGCGTCGGTCGTGAAGGTCAACAGGGTGCCGATCTTCACCGCGCCGGTCGCCGGCTCTGGAACCTCCATGCGCAGGCGCAACGGATTTGTCTTTACTACCGTCAGAATCGGCGTGTTCTCTTTGACGAACTGCCCCGCCGAAATCATCTTTTCGCCGACAATGCCGTCAAACGGCGCATAGAGCACGGTATCGTGGAGCTTTTTCTGCGCCATGTCCACTTCGGCCTTCAGCGATTCCATGCTGGCCCACTGCGTGCGGACCTCATCCTTCGATTGTTCCACCGCGGCCTGGCGGGCCCGATACGCCTTCTCCAACTCGACGTAGTGTTCCTGCGAAATGTCACCGGTCTTTACCAACCGCGCAGCGCTCTCGAACTTCGACTTTGCATCGTCTAATTGCGCTTGCGCCTGCCGGACAGCCGGAGTCGAAGTCGGCTGCGTATTCTCCTGGCCGAGCGTCAGGCCAAGCCGCGCGAGCGCCTGCGATAAACCGGCCTTCGCCCGTTCCACCTGGATCTGGTATTCGCGCTTGTCCATCTCGACCAGGACTTCGCCCTTCGCGACCGGCTGCCCGAAGTCCTTGCGGATGACAAGCACGCGCCCTTGGACTTCCGGGGAAATATTCACCTTCTCGTCCGCGTTGAGCGATCCCGTCACAAGAATGGTCCGGTCGACCATCTTCGACTTCGCAGCCTGAACCCGAATCTCGGGAATCTCGGGCGCTTTCGCCGCTTCCACCTTGCCGGCGTCCTTCTTGCCGCAACCCGCCGCAATCAGGAGCAGAAGCGCCACCGGCACGACTGCCCTCAAGTTCGATCTCATACCTGCATGCCTCGCAAATAAATGCCAACCATCGTCTCGACTACTTCGGAATCCGATACGTCTTCGACCCGCATGCCGAAGATCTGCCGGTCCATCGCATAGTGCCCGATCATCCCGATAAAGGCCCTCGCGGCCAAACCCGGATTCATCCGCCGCAGACCGCCCTCTTCCATCCGCCGCCCCAGATAGCCCGAGAACTTCGAGAGAAAAACGTCCGCGTGCCGCTCCACGAACATCTGTGTCAGTTCGCTGCCTTCGAGCGCGCTGAACAAAAGCAGTCGCATCGCTCCTGGATCCTGCGCGTGCCAATCGAGGATCAACTCGCCCAGCGCCGTCAGAAACCCAAAATCGTCGTTCCCTGCCAGATACGGCTCAATCTTTCGCTCGAAGGGCTCCATCCCCTGCTGCGACTGCGCGTCGATGATCGCGTTATACAGGTCGCGCTTCGTCGCGAAATGCTGGTAAAGAACCGGTTCGGAAACGCCACAAGCCGCCGCAATCTCCCGCGTCGTCGTCCCGCGAAATCCTTTCTCAGCGAAAAGCCGGATCGCAGTCTCGACAATCGCGGTCTTGCGGTCGGCGCTAGCCAACCGATGCTTTTCGTGGGATGCGGGATTGGGTGTTGTTGCCATTGCTTAACTGACGCTAACTTAGCGGTTGCTAGCTTAGTGATTACTAACCTAGCAGTCGCTAGCCTAACATAAGGACAGATTAGCGTCCACTAACTTTGGATTCACATCTTTTCGGAGTAAACTTCCTCAGTAGGCTGACTTGGCTCTTAGCGGCTGAGTTATATGACACTTAGTCGGCTGAGCGTGCCTCACTTGCTTCGTTTTGCGCCGAAGACCGAGGCGATCGGTGCGGCATACTGGAGTCAGCGGTGGCTTCGTTTCGTCGCAAGGTGGCACGGACCTCTAGGTTCCTTGATCGGGTCTCATGATGACTGGCTTCGTTTCGCAACAAAGTGGCACGGACCTCCAGGTCGGTGGTCGGGGCTGATCCTGAATGGCTTGGTTTCGCGACCCCGCGCGGTGGCTTCGTTTCGCCGCCGTCCAGCCCTGGCATGGCGCTTCTTAGGACAGTGAGGTGGGTATCTTTCTCCGTACGTTCAACATCTTGTGTTCATTCGCCGCCGGCGGACTCGCGTCCTGCGCCCTGTCCATGTTCTGGTATTACCGCTTTGGCGAATCGCTGGCCGGAGCCGTCGGCGTCTCGATCCTGCTGCTCTACCCCGGCCTGCTCCTGAGCGCCTTGATCACCTACCGCCTGGGTTGGCTCCCGATCAAGACCACACCGATTCGCGCGTCGCTCGCGGCTCTCCCCGTGTTTCTTGCCTTGCCGAGCGCCCTGCCGCTGCTCGGATGGCTCGCCGATTCGAAGAAGCCGTTCCTTGACGATCCTCTTCATCTGGCTGCGCTCGCGGGTTCCCTCGCCGCGCCCGCCATCCTATTGACGCTCGCCGTCTTCGTCTTCACCGGCCGCTGGCGGACCGCGACGCTCCACGCGCTCCTCGCTTCTGCGGCCGCAACCCTCGTCGCCACCATGTCGATCCAGTTCACGACGCCGGTCCGCGACTTGCAGGGCTTTGCGCTCACGCTCCTGCCCATCGCCTGCGCTCTCCTCAGCGGCGCCACCGGTTACGGACTCCTCCGCGCGCAGTCCTAGACATGCGACTCCCTCGAGCCGCGACGGTTAGGGAGCGGCGCTTGGTAGCACGGACCTCCAGGTCCGGGACCCCTTCTCACCCGGCCCTCGCCCCTACTGCTGTTTCTGTTCGAGTTCCGCCCAGCGCGCGTACAGCGTATCGACCACGGCCTGCGCGTCGTCGAGCGCCTTCATCGCCTCTTGCACCTTGCGCCCGTCGGACACCACCGCCGGATCCTCCAGCGCTACGCGCCTCGCGTCGAGTGACACTTCCGCCGCCGCGACCTTCTCTTCGATCGCTTCGTACTCCCGCGCCTCGAGGTACGACAGTCGCTTCTTGCCCTTCTGCGGAGCCGCCTCCGCAACCTCAGCACCGGGCGCCGAGCCGTTCGAGACCGGCTTCTGGAGCCTGGCCTTCGCTCGTTCGACCTGCCATGTCTCCCATTGTGAATAGTCCGCGAAACCCTGGACTCCGCCCTGGCCATCCAGACCGAGGACCACGGTCGAAACGCGATCGAGCATGTAGCGATCGTGCGTCACCAACACCAGCGCGCCCCGGAACTCGAGCAGGCTCTCTTCAAGAGTCTCGAGCGTCGGAATATCCAGATCGTTGGTCGGCTCGTCGAGCAGCAGCAGATCCGCCGGTTCAAGCATCAACTTCGCGATCAGCACTCGCGCCCGTTCACCGCCGGACAGCCGGCCGACCGGCTGCTGCAACTGCTCGCTCGTGAACGCGAACTTCGACGCCCATGACGCCACATGCACCACGCGATCCTGATACACCACCGAATCGCCATCCGGAGCTAGCGCCCGCCGCAGCGTCACGTCCGGATCGAGTTGGCGGTTCTGGTCGAAGTACACGATGCGCAGTGCGTTCGCCAGACGGATCTCGCCCGCGTCCGGTTGATACTCCCCGCGCAGCAACCGCAGCAGTGTCGTCTTGCCGCTGCCATTCGCGCCGACGAGGCCGACACGCATCCCATTCGTGATGACGAAGTTGAGCTTCTCAAAGAGCGTCCGGCCGCCAAGCGCATGCGACACGCCTTCGAGTTCTACCAGCCGCTTGGTCTTGCGGTCGGTCGCCGAGAAGTCGATGTCGGTGGTCACGACCCGTGTCCGCCGGTTGAGGTCGGAAAGCTCCCCGATCATCTCGTTCGCCGTATCGATGCGCGCCTTCGACTTGGTCGTCCGCGCCTTCGGACCCCGCCGCAGCCATTCGATCTCCGTCTTTACGCGATTCTCGAGCGCTTCCTGATGCTTGGCCTGGGCGTGCAGGAACTCGCCCTTCTTCACCAGGAACTCGCTGTAGTTGCCCGGCGCCCGGAAGATGCCGTCGGGATACACGCGATCAAGCTCCGCCATCTCGGTCGCCACGTTCTCTAGAAAGTAGCGATCGTGGCTCACCACGACGCACGCGAACGCGGCGTTGAGCAACAGCTTCTCAAGCCAGGCGATTCCCGCGAGATCCAGGTGATTCGTCGGCTCGTCGAGCAGCAGGATATCCGGATTCTGGACCAACGCTTCGGCGATCGCCAGGCGCTTGCGCCAGCCTCCGGACAGCCTCGCGGCCTCGGCGTCGACATCCTCGAAACCGGCGCGCCCCAGTGTCTCGACGATGCGTTGTTCGCGCGCCGCCTCTTCTTCGTGCGCGATCACGGCGATTCCCGCAGCGCGCTCGACCACCGCTCGCACCGATTCGCCCGGCGCGAACTGCGATTCCTGCGCGACGTAACTCAAACTTGCGCGCTTGCGGACCGCTACTTCGCCGCTGTCCGGATCCTTGCGCCCGCCCAGTATTTCGAGCAGCGTGGACTTGCCCGTGCCGTTAGGCCCGATGAGCCCGATGCGGTCGCCGTCGGAAACGGTAAATGAGACATCGCGGAACAGCGGCTCAGCGCCGTACCGCTTCATGAGATTCTTTGCGTTTAATAGGAGGGCCAAGAACGATCTTTCTATTTCGAGGTTGCGACGAACGGGCAAAGCTGGAACCAGCCTGCTGTTCCTCGCGACGGGGTTTGGACGCGCCTCGACGGACGGCGCGCCTCTAACCAGCATACCGGCTTCGTGCGCGCCCTCGCGACTCCCCTGATTTCGAAAGGATGACGGTTCTAAGCGATTGCAGTCGACACGCCGTAGACCGGCGGCAGATTGTCCGCCAGCACGTGCCAGGAGTCGCCCGCGTTGCGCGTATAGAACACGGTCCCTGAGGATGTTCCAAAGTACACGCCGGCCTCGTCGCGGTCGTCCGACGCCATCGCTTCCCGGAACACCAGGACGTAGGCGTTCTTCTGCGGCAGTCCCTTGCTCATCAGTTCCCACGACTTGCCGCCGTCGCGGCTCCGTCCCACGCGCAGCTTACCCTCGGGAACGAACCGTTCCGCCGGCGAAATGATCGGAACCGTGAACATCGTTTCCTTCTCAGCCGCCGGAACCGCCATGCAGAATCCGAACCGCGAAGGTAGCCCCTTTGAAATGTCGGTCCACTTCTTGCCGCCGACTTTGGCCTTGTACACTCCGCAATGATTCTGCTGATACAGCGCCTCCCGGTTTGCCGGATGCGCCAACAGCTTATGCACGCACTGGCCGACTTCCGGGAACTTTTCCGGCCCAAAGTCGACCAGCACGCCGGTGTTGAAAGGTTCCCAGGTCTTGCAGGAGTCCGTCGTGATGAATGCACCGGCAGCCGAAATTCCGGCAATCACGCGGCCTTTACCGAGAGCCTGGATCGAATGCACCATCATGCCGCCCGCGCCCGCGTTCCAACTTTTCTTTCGCGATGGATGGAGCGTGAGGCCCTTCACAAGCTCCCAGTTCGCGCCGTCGTCGCCGCTGCGAAATAGCGCGCCCGGCTCAGCGCCCAGATACACAACACCCGGCTCGTCCGCCGCGCCCGGCTCGACGTGCCACATGCGTTTCAGCGTCGATTCCTTGGTCTCGGGAAGTTTGACGCCTTCGAGCGTGAGCCCCTTTTCGGACAGCGCCCAGGTCTTGCCGCCATCGGAACTCGCGTGGAGATGCGACCCGAACCAGGCGTTGCCCGCGACGGCGTAGAACCGCTCCGGCTTTCGCCGGTCTTGGACCACGTGATGGACCTCTTCCCCAGCAAAGAAGGGCCCCCGAACGTCCCACTTCTTGCGATCCTTCGATCGGAACGCAAACGCGCCTTTGCGCGTTCCGACCCACACTTCCACCGCGTCTTGTTTCGCCATAAGGACCTTTCTATTATGCAAATGTCGTCGAGTATGTAGAGCTATTCGACATCATATTTCAGACGTGCCCCCGGTTTGTTTGAATGTCAGCGGAGCGCAAGGAGTCGGATGACTACGGCGGGGCTACACCTTCGCAGGATCGGGGAAAAGCGACGCCAACGTCGCCTTCCACTCGCTCTCGACCCCCGCCGCTCGTTCGTCGCTGAACCCATACATCAGCAGTTCGACATAGGCCACGGCACCGGCATCCACCTTGGACGCGCTCGCGTTGAATATGGATCCGTTCCACGACGGCACGACGCCGCAAACATGCCGATCGAACTTCTGCTCCACCCGCATGTCCGCCGGAGCCGCGCCCTCGATTCGCCGGAGCACCTCGACCGCATCCATCCCGGCGCAGATCCGGGTAAAAATTCGGTTGTGCACGGACTCGCCGCGATGTTCTTCGAGCGAGTGCTTCAGCCGCACGAAGCATCCCGCCCAGCCGCCGCGCGTGCCGTCGAATTCCTCATCCCAACCCGCTGAAGTCCCGAAGCCAGAATGCACCAGGCGTAGGATCGTCTTGCCGTCCTTTGCCTCAAGGAAGTAATCCTGCACCAGCTTTCGCGATTCGAATTTCTGCTCGATGCCGGGCGGCGTGAACAGATGATCGCGATTCTCAACCAGGCGCAAATGCCTGTTCGGTTCCCAGACCTCGATCAGCGTCTTCCATTCGATGCCCGGACCCCAATCCGCCAACACGAATCCGCCTACGCCCGGCTCCACCGTCATCTTCGGAGCGAACCAGCGGGCCAGTTCGCTTGCCTCCGTAATGGCTCGCCAAATCGCTTCGATCGGCCGCTCAATCTCTATGCGTGTCTCGTGCG
>JBDTTK010000006.1:0-20178 GCA_039930685.1 Bryobacteraceae bacterium
AATCCGCAAAGCAAAGAAATCAAATAGCTTAAAGACCGGAACCGCCACTCGTTGACTGGTTCAACGCGAGTTCCTAAACGCGAGTTCCACGGGGGCACCTCGGGCCTTGGTACGAGGCGACTCGTAGGTACTAATTTCAGTCCCAATCCAAAGCAACTTAGGGTACATTAGGTCTGACTCGTTTCGCTGCGCGTTTCTTATTGAACCTGCATCGCAAGTTGGGGGGTATAAGGGATGCGCTGGGGAGGGCCCATGCGGGCTTCAGACAATCAGGCAGCGTTAAAGCTGTGCGTGGCCGCGACGTTGATCGCGGCTGTTCCGGGATTTGGACAGGACGGCGCGACCGCGTCCGGCAGCAACTGCACGTTTCAGCGCGATCCGGACTCGTTTCTGACGCAGCAGGCGCGTGGCCGCCGCGAGGTCTTCGAACGCGCCCGATCGCGAAACGCGATGGCCGCGTCGGCGGCCGGCGCGGAGCGGTTCGCGGTGAGCGCGGCGACCCTGCCAAGGCGCAACCTGATCGACGACGCGATCTTCGGGAAGCTGGCGGCAAAGGGCATTCCGTCGGCGCCGCTGTCGACCGACGAGGAGTTCTTCCGCCGCATCCATCTGGATCTGACCGGCCGGCTGCCCGCGCCGGCGGACACGCGCGCGTTCGCCGCCGACAAGAATGCCGACAAGCGCAACAAGATCATCGGCGAGCTGCTGTATTCGGACGCGTTCACCGACAAGTGGACCATGTGGTTCGGCGACCTGCTGCAGAACACGACCGCGTCCATCACCCAGGGCCGCGCAACTAACGGCCGCAATGCGATGTACACCTACATCTGGGGCAGCGTGGCCGGCTGGAAGTCGATCGCGGATATCGCCTACGAGGCGGTCGTCATGCGCGGCAACAACCACGACATCGAGACCGGCGCCGCCGGCTTTGCGGTCAACTCCCAGACGCCCGGAGGTCCGATCCAGGATTCGTACGACACGATGCTGGTCAAGACGGCGACGGCGTTCCTTGGTCAATCGAACTACGATTGCCTGCTGTGCCATAACGGACGCGGCCATCTCGATCAACTGAATGTCTGGGGCGCGAATACGTTGCGCACCGACGCCTGGAAGATGGCGGCGTTCTTCTCGCGCTTGAGCTACGCCGGTTATACCTTTCCCGCAGGCACGACCGCCGACGAACAGCGGGCCAGCTACTACAACCAGAGCCGCATCATCAACGACCGGACCACCGGCCAATACGACCTCGGCAGCAATTACGGCAACCGGCCAAACCGCACGATCACTGGCACCACCCGTAATATGACGCCGGTCTACCAATCCAGCGGCGCGACGCCGAAGAGCAACTACTGGCGGTTCGACTTCGCCGAAAGCATGGTGAACGACCCGATGTTCGCGCGCAACTTCGCGAACCGCCTGTGGAAGGCGATGTTCAATATGGCGCTGGCGGATCCGGTGGATCAACTCGATCCGGCGCGGCTTGATCCGAACAATCCTCCGCCAGATCCCTGGACGTTCCAGGCCACGCATCCGGAGTTGCTCGAGCAACTCGCGAAGGAGTTGAGGAGCCGGAACTTCAATCTACGGGAGTTCCTGCGGCTGATCGCGGAGTCGTCCGCGTACCAGTTGAGTTCGCGCTACTCAGGCGAATGGGAGTTGAGTTATGTGCCGCTGTTCGCCCGGCACTATCCGCGGCGCCTCGACGCCGAAGAGGTCCACGACGCGGTTGCGAAGGCGACGGGCAACTTCCCCAAGCTCGCCGTCAACGGATGGGCGAATCCGGTGCAATGGGCCATGCAACTGCCGGATACGCTCGAGGGCGCGGGCTCGTCGGCGTTCCTCAACTACTTCCTGCGCGGCAATCGCGACACGCAGCCGCGGAGCCAGCAGGGCAGCATCCAGCAGCAGTTGGCGCTGATGAACGACACCTTCGTCACGAACAAGATCCACGTCGCGCAGTCGCCGAATGTCGCGGCCATCGGCAAGCTTACCGACAACTCGCAGATGGCGGATGAGATGTTCCTGACGTTTCTTGGCCGCTTTCCGGATTCTTACGAAAAGGGAAAGGCCGTGGCGGCGCTTGCGAAGGCCACGACCACCGCGCAGAAGAACGCGGCGCTCGAGGACATGGCCTGGGCGTTGATCAACAAGTTGGACTTCCTGTTTAGCTACTAGCCCGCGCGAGGACACGACGTCATGAAGAATCGATTTGGAGTCGACTGGAGCAAGACGCGCGGCACGCGCTTCTGGAATCGTCCGGTGATGCATCGCCGGATGTTCTTCAAGAGCATGGCGACGGCTGTCGGCGGTTACATGCTGATGCCGGAGCGTCCGGGCGAGACCATCGCCCGCGCCGAATCGCGCGTGCAGGGGACTGCGAAGAACTGCATCTTTATTCTGATGCAGGGCGCGCCGAGCCACACGGACACGTTCGATTTGAAGGAAGGCGCGTGGACGCCCTCGTTCATGACGCCCGCCAGTTACGGCAGCATCCGCTGGCCGCAGGGCCTGATGCCCAAACTAGCCGACCAGATCGACGACTTCGCGGTGGTGCGGTCGGTTCGCGCCTACGCGACGGCGCACGGGCTGGCGCAGACGTGGGTCCAGATCGGTCGCAATCCAATTTCGGGACTCGCGCGCATCGCTCCGCACATCGGCTCGGTCGTGTCGATCGAGCTGGGCCCAAAGTCCGCCGACCGGACCCTGCCGCCGTTCATTTCGCTGAATGCGAGCAACGGTCCGGGAGCGGGGTATTTGCCGCCGGAGAACGATCCGTTCTACGTGAATCCGAATGGAGGAGGGCTGTCCAACACGTCACACGCGGACGGCGCCGCCGCGTTGGATCGCCGGTATGGCCTGATGCTCGACCTTGATGCCGAGTTGCTGTTCGATCCGTCGATCGGCGGGACGACGTCCGAGATGGCGCACTTCCGCGAGAACGCGCGCAAGCTGATGTACAACCCGAACGTCTCGAAGATCTTCAGTTTCGACCAGGCCGCGAGAAACCTGTACGGCAACACGAGCTTCGGAAACGCCTGCGCCACGGCGCGGAATCTGATCAAGGCCGACATGGGGACCCGCTTCGTGCAGATCACTTTCGGAAGCTGGGACCACCACTCGAACATCTATCAGCCGAACGCTAATCTCCAGTCGATGGCGCGGCAATTCGACAACGGGCTCGGGCAGTTGATGGCCGACCTGAAGAACGATGGACTGCTCGATTCGACGTTGATCGTGGCGATGGGCGAGTTCGGACGCACAGTGTCGGCGCTTAACCAGACGGCGGGACGCGATCATCACCTGCAGCAATCGGCCTTCTTCGCGGGCGCGCGAATCAAGGGGCGGCAGGCGATCGGCTCGACGGATGCCGCCGGGGCGACGGTCATCGAACCGGGTTGGAGCGCAGGCCGCGAAGTTCGCAATGAGGATATCGAGGCGACGATCTATTCGGCGTTGGGCATTGACTGGACCACGATCCGGCGGGACGACCCGTTCGGGCGCGGGTTCGAGTACGTGCCATCGTCGACGGTCGATTACACGTATCAGCCGATCAATGAATTGTGGGGGTAGGCGGTTTGCGGGTCGCCACGCCTGACGGGTACGCGACGGTTAAGAGACGAGCGCGACCTTGCGCGGCTGGGTGAAAATGGCACTCACGGACCTGGAGGTCCGTGCCACTCAGGGCCGCTGACCGCGTTTGGGGTTCCAGCGGTGCGGAGGGTCCCCTCGCTCACGCTCGGGGTTCTATCCGCTCTTCAGTCGACAGGAGCGCGACCTTACGGTCGCGCCTCGGCGTTACCGGCAAAGCCGGAACCGGCTAGAACTTCACGGACGGGGCGGTTTTGGCGCCGGCGTCGGCCTTGAAGTAGGCATCGTTCCGCTTAAAGCCAAAGATGGACGCCGCGATGTTTTTCGGAAACAGTTCGATGTCGGTGTTGTAGCTCTGGACGGTCTGGTTGTACTTCCGCCGCTCTTGCGCAATGCGGTTCTCGGTGTTCGCGAGTTCGTCCTGCAGGCGCAGGAAGTTCTCGTTGGACTTGAGCTGCGGGTAGTTCTCGACGACGACAAGGAGCCGGCTCAAGGCGCCGTCCAGCTTGGAATTGGCCTCGATTTTCTCCGACGGAGTCTTCGCGCCGATCAGCGCGGCGCGGGCGTCGGTGACGGCGGTCATGACGGCAAGTTCCTGTTTCGCGAATCCCTTTACGGTTTCGACGAGATTAGGGATCACGTCGGCGCGGCGTTGCAGCACGACGTCGACCTGCGACCAGGCGCCTGTAATCGCCTCCCGCTCCTGGACTAATTCGTTCCGGTTGCCTGTGAGCTGAAACCCGAAGATCACAGCGACAAGCACCAAAACGCCGACGACAATCCAACTAGCTTTCATATGACTTCCTCACACTTTCAGATGCGTCCCGCCATCCGGCGGACGCGATCAAGAACTCGGCCCGTCTCATAATTGGTCCGCGTGGCGGACCAGTGATTCAATGGTTTTCAAGTATCGCGCGAACAGCGCGGCTGGCTCGATCGCATCCGCCGCGCCTTCACGGACGTCGAGGAGCGTATTCATCGGAGCCATATCGATTTTGAGCTGCGAGGCGATTTGGGCAACGATTTCGCGCCGCTTGACGGGCGCCTGCGCGGCGCTGGCCAGCAGCAGGTGCCGCCCGAGAACGCAGAACGTTGAAACCGAATCGGCGCAGAGCCGGAGCAGAGCCTCGGGATCCGATAAAACGACGGCCGCCTTCTGGCGGAGCCGGAAGAGATTGACGCGCAGTTCGCGTTCGAGGACCGCGCGATAGAACGTGTGCTCGACTTTGAGATCGGCGACCAGGTCGATGCCATACAGTATGCGCCGTCGCTCCTGCATGTCGCGGAACTCGAGCGGAAAGCTGTCGGCGGACTGGTGCACTTCCTCTTCGGTAAATAGCAAGGGTGTCGGGTTTCCGAATGCACGCCACCAGTTCCAGACGGGCTCGGCGTGCATGAGCTCGGTTGGCGTGACGTGTTTCAGCACGCAGAGGATGTTGAGGTCGGAGAAGGACTCGTCGCGATCGTTCGCGGCGGCCGAGCCGTACAGCACGACGCTGACCAGCGAGGATGCGAACGCATCCTGAAGCCGCAGTACGAGGTCAGTGAGTTGCTGTTGCATGAGAAGTCTACCAGTCAGAAGACGCGCCGCCGCCGCCGGAATCGCCCCCGCCAAAGCCACCGAATCCGCCCCCGCCGCTATCGGAGCCGCCAAATCCGCCACCGGACCAGCCCCCGCCGCCTCCACGCCCCATCAGGTTACCGAGAATGAGACCAGTAAGGAAGCCTCCGCCACCGCGTCCGCCGCCTCCGCCGCGCAGCGACCACAGGAAAAGGAGGGCCACCGGAATCAGAATCTGCCACGGAAGCGAATGGGACTGCGGCCGCCTCCGCTGCGGACGCGCCACCTCCGGCACGTCGATGGACACGCCTTTCTCCGCCGCGATCTTGGCAGCCGCCTGCTGCGTCACCGACAGCGCCGCGGCGCCATAGTCGCCCCGCGCAAGAGACGGCCGCACGCTGCGCAGGATGTCGCCCGAAAATCCGTCGCTGATGATCGCCTCGAGGCCGTAGCCAAGCTCGATCCTTTGCTTTCGGTCTCCGACCGACAGAAGGTATAGGAGACCTTCGTCCTTGCCCTTCTTGCCGATGCCCCAGGCGTGATAGAGGTCGGTCGCGACGTTCTCGATCGACGTGTCGTCCAGCGAGGGCAGCGTGACGATTGCGATCTGGACGCCGGTGGATTGTTCAAGCTGGGTAGCGAGCGCTTCGATCTGCTTCGCGGACGCGCTGTCCAGAACATTGGCGAAGTCGCTGACGTAGCCGCGCGGCTTTAGCGCTTTGACGTCCAGGCAGAAACCGGCCTGTGCCAGCAGGAAGATCGCGACTAGAGTCCGCGAGATCACCGTCGCATCAGGTCGCCGCGGGTGAGCTTGAATCCGTCTAACTTCCCAAGCATGGCGAGCGCCATGTTCTTGGGCTGGAAAAAGCGCTGCGCGATTTCCTGGATTTCAGACGCCTTGACGCGTTCCACCCCGTCGAGCATTTCGTCGATTGAGAAGAAGCGTCCGAAGAACAATTCCTGACGGGCGAGATTGCCCATGCGGCTGGAGGTCGATTCCAGACCGAGGACCAGAGAACCCTTCATATTGTCTTTGGCCCGCCGCAGTTCTTCGTCGGGCACCAGGGTATCCTGCATGGCGCGCATTTCGTCCACGACGCACTCGATGACGCGATTGGCCGACTTGAGCGACGTACCGGCGTAGACCGCCATGCAGCCGCAGTCGCGGTACATGCTGAGCTCCGACATCACGGTGTAGGCCAAGCCCTGGCGTTCGCGAATATTCTGGAACAGGCGCGAGCTCATGCCTCCGCCAAGAATGGTATTCAAAAGGTAGCAGGCGAAGCGGCTCTTGTCGGACAGCGGAACCGCGGGAACCGCGACATACAAGTGAACCTGCTCGAGCGACTTCTTATCGCGGAACACGAGCGGCGCGTATGGCGTGGGGACGAGGTCCTTGGATTTCGCGGCCCGCTTCTTCAATTGGCTGAAATGGCTTCCGGCCAACTCGACGAGCTTTTTATGACGTAGATTTCCCGCAGCCGTAATCACAATATTCGCCGGCGTATAGGCGCGGCGGTAGTAGCTCTGGACCGAGTCGCGGCTGAAACGGCTGATGGTTTCCTTGGTGCCGAGGATCGGACGGCCGAGCGCATGTCCCCGCCAGAAGTTCCGGGTGAACATGTCGTGGAGGACGTACTCGGGAGTGTCGTGCTCCATCTTGAGCTCTTCGAGGACGACGCCCTTCTCTTTGGCGATATCTTCGGCGTCGAAGCGAGGATTCAGGACCAGATCCGCCAGGATGTCGATCGCTTTGGGGAGGTGCTCGTCCAGGACTTTGACGTTGTAGCTGACCAGTTCCTTGGAGGTGAAGGCGTCGAGTCCGCCGCCGATGGAATCGGCCTCTTTGGCGATCTGCTCGGCCGAACGCTTCTTCGATCCCTTGAACAGCATGTGCTCGATGAAGTGCGACAGGCCATTCTCTTCGGGCGATTCGCTACGCGATCCGCTGCCGACCCAAACCCCGACCGAAGCGCTCCGCACGTGCGGCATATATTCGGAGATGATCCGTACACCGTTTGGCAGGTGCGTGGTTTCGATTTCACGTGGACGGGTAGGAGACCGCATATTGGAGACTTGCCTCTATTGTATCTCGGTATGACCAGATCTCCCCTAGTACCAGGAACAATTTGCGCGACCCACTAGGTCCGCCGAGGACCTCATGGTAGGCTGGTGGTATGCCGCAAGTGCTTGTAGGCATGGAACTTTCGGAAATCCACGAGGCTCTCGGCCCGGACGCTCCGGGGTTCCGCGCCCGGCAGATTTACGAGGCCGTGTATCGCCGAAAGGCAGCTTCCTTCGATGAGCTGACGGAGCTTCCGAAGGCGCTGCGCGCCGATTTGGCCGGCCAGATTCCGTTCGGATTGCCCGATGTCCAGACGCTGTACGACTCGGTGGACGGCACCCGGCGGTACCTGTTACGGCTTGGTGACGGGCGCACGGTGGAAACGGTGCTGATGCCCGAAGGCGAGCGAAACACCTTCTGCATTTCGAGCCAGGTGGGCTGTCCGGTGGACTGTAAGTTCTGTCTTACCGCGCAGATGGGGCTGGAGCGTAATCTGACCGCCGGTGAAATTGTCGGCCAGATTCTTTACGTTGGGCGGGCGAACGGTCTGCTCGGCGAGCTGGACCGGATCAATGTCGTGATGATGGGTCAGGGTGAGCCGCTGCTCAATCTGCCTCAGGTGCTGAAAGCAACGCGGATCCTGCTCGACAAGAACGGCGTCGGACTCTCGCCGCGGCGGGTAACGCTTTCCACGTCCGGAATCATTCCCAAGATCGAGGAACTGGGACGCGAGGCCGTCCGGCCGAAGTTGGCCATCTCGCTGAACGCATCGACCGAAGAACAACGGCGCGAGTTGATGCCGATCACGCGGAAATACCACCTCAAGGATCTCATCGAGGCGTGCCGTGCGTATCCTCTGCGGTCCTGGGAGAAATTGACGTTCGAGTACGTGCTGCTTGGAGGCGTCAACGATTCGGACGCGGACGCGAAGCGTGTTGTTCGGCTACTGGCGCAACTGAACTGCAAAGTAAATCTGATCGCGCTGAATCCGGGTCCGGGGATTCCATTCCAGACTCCGTCGCCAGAGCGGGTGGAGTCGTTCCAGTCGATCTTGTGGAAGTCGATGCCGTGCTTCGTGAGGAAGCCGCGCGGGTTAGACATCTTTGCGGCGTGCGGTCAGTTGCAGCGAATGGAATCGGACGGCCTCGTGAACTTGACGGTCTAGGTCGTAGACTGCGCCCGTTCCCGGACCGCGTTATATTCGCACCCCATCAGGGCCACGACCGCCAGAACATACTGCCAGACTAATAGCGCGATCACCGCGCCGACGCTGCCGTACAGGACGTTGTAGTTGGCGATGTTCCGGACATACCAGGCAAAAATGACGGTCGCGACTAACCATAGGGTCGTCGACACGATCGCGCCCGGCCATACCTTTGCGATGGATTGCTTGCGGTTCGGACCGAAGTAATACATCGCAATTGACACGAGTACGAAGGCGCCGAACGCGACGAGATACCGGGCGGCAACGCCAACTACAGCGAGCCAACCGGTGAAGGACGCGGTTTCCGGAATCAGACGCAGCCAGAACAACAAGTTTCGTTCGAAGCGCTGTCCGAAGAGGATCAGCGACGAAGCGCCCAGCAGCGGTACGGCCAAGGAAAAAACGAGGACGATGGCCATCCCGCGCTGTTTGAGGAAGGGCCGTCCGGTGGGGATGCGGTAGACGGCCTGGAATCCTTCCATGAGGCTCAGCATGGCACCCGACGCTGCAAAGACGGAGAGGATTACGGCGGCCACCAGCAGCGAGGTGGGCCGCTGGCCTTGCGCTACGAAGTGTGAGAGGACGAGCTGTTCCGTGCCCGGCGGAAGCGCTTCCGTGAGCAGTTGTGAAATGATCGGCGAGATATCGACAAGTTGGGCCTGCACGAGAACAGTGGCCAACGAGGTCAGGACAGGGAAGAAGGAAAGCAGCGCCGAATAGGCGACGCCTTTGGCGATGCCGAAGCAGCCGTCCTCATGGAGGGCGATTGCCGCCTTACGTAGCTGCCACCAAACGCAGCCCCAATATCCGGGCTGCATGATGTAGATGCGAGGTGCCGTCAGCGCCATTCGGTATCCTTACTGAGCGTAGCTGAACCAAGCAGCCCCCTGAATGAAACGCTTCCTCACCCCGTCGCTTGCGGTTCTCCTGTTCGCCGTGAACGCCTACGTTTGCCGCGAGTTGTTCCGCACGGAATGGCTGGTGCACATGGGGTCCATTGAAGGCGCCTACATTGGCATCAGCCGGTGGATTCTGGAGCATTTTCCGGACTTATCGTGGATGCCAGCCTGGTATGGCGGGATTCCGTTTCAGAATACGTATCCGCCGCTGATGCATTTTCTGGTGGCGCTCACCGCGAAGGCTGGCGCGATGTCACCGGCGCTGGCGCACCATGCGACCTCCGCCTTTTTCTATTGCCTGGGGCCGGTCGCGTTGTTTGCCTTGGCGCTCCGGTGGAGCGGTTCGCGGCTGGCGTCGTTCGTGGTGGCCGCCGGATACTCTCTGCTGTCGCCGTCCGCGTGGCTGATAGCCGATGTCGCGCATGACCTGGGATCGCGGTGGCATCCGCGCCGGCTGCAGGCGATGGTGTACTACGGCGAAACGACGCACGTTCCGGCAATGACGTGGCTGGTGCTCGCGATTCTGTGCGTCGACATTGCGCTGGAACGCAGGAAGCCGGTCTGGTATTGCGCGGCGATCCTCACCCTGGCGGCGACGGTGGCGACGAACTGGATTGCAGCCTTCGCGCTGGGTTTAGCCATGATCGCGTACCTGCTGGCGCGTCCGGCGAGGCTGCCGGACTGGGTCCGGCTGGTGCTGCTAGCGGTGGCTGCTTACGCTCTCGTATCGCCATGGATGCCGCCATCGACGATCCGGGTGATTCAGGACAACGCGCGAACCATCGGCGGCGACTTCCGGGGCGTGTACGCGGCGCTGCCGAAATGGCTGGCGCTCGGCGCGGCGGCGCTGGCACTGTTGAAGTGGCTTACGTCGCGTTTGGGCTGGACCGCGAAGCAGCAGTTCGCGTTGTACTTTGTGTTTCTACTGGCCGGACTGACATTGCCTGCCGCGTGGGCGGACATCTCGATCGTTCCGCAGCCGATTCGCTATCACCTTGAGATGGAACTGGCGCTGTGGCTGGCCGCGGCGATGATTCTCGCGCGGCTGCCGGGACGGGCGTTGCAGATGTCGGCAGCCGCGATTCTCCTGTTGTGCGTGTGGGCCGGTCGGCAGGACCGGCATTACGCACGCGGATTCCTGATTCGGCCGATCGACATTACAAAGCGCGTCGAATACAAAACGGGCAAGTGGCTGGACGCGAATCTCAAAGATGGGCGCGTCATGGTTCCAGGCTCGACCAGCTTCTTCCTCCAGGCGTTCACGGATACACCGCAACTCGGCGGCGGCTTTGAGAACGGGACGACGAACTTCAACTTTCGCGCCGCCAATTACACCCTTTACGTCGGATCGCCGCCCGCCCCGCCGAATCTGGGGATGCTTTGGCTGAAGGCGCTCGGCATTCAAGCGGTCGCCTACGGAGGCAAGGACAGCGGCGAATACTACAAGCCGTTCCAGCATCCGGAACAGTACGCAAAGTTGGAGACGCTTTGGCGCGACGGAGGCGACGCGATCGGGCGGGTGCCGCAGCGGTCGACGTCGCTCGCGAGGGTCGTGACCAGGAAGGATCTGGCGAACATCGAGTCGTACGTTGCGGCGCTTGACGATCCGGCGCTGCCGTTGGCGGAGTGGCGTTGGACGTCACAGCATTCCGGGCACATCCAGGCAAGACTGGCGGCCTATCACCTAATTTCGATACAGGAATCCTGGGCGCCGGGCTGGCACGCGACCGCCAACGGAATCCGCCGCGAAGTCGCGAAAGACGGCCTTGGGCTGATGCTGGTAGAGCCGGGCTGCGACGGCGAGTGCACGGTGGATCTGGTCTACGATGGCGGTCCGGAGCGGCAACTGGCTATTGCGGCGAGCTTCTTCACGATGCTGATGATGGCCGCGTTCGTTGGCGGCGGACTCCGGAAGAATCGTTAAATTACGGTAAGAGATTCGGGGCCGGGACGGCGCTCATGCTATCCTGATTTTTCTGATAGAGGCGCGGAGGCCATCAGTAGCTGCGTAGGAAATTCCGGCGGGATCCGGATACGCAGTGAAAGGGGCAAGCAGTATCCTTCGCCGAAATCGGCTTCGTGGGCCCGCCGCGTCGCTGGTTGGTGACGCCGGCTAATACCGGCTCATTGTCGTCCGAGGCACTGGCTTTCGGATGGAGCGCTATCGGGCAGCTCGGCCTCCTTGAGTCTCGCTCCCGCATACTCTCCACCGTTGTCCGGTTCCTCGTCTTTGGATACGCGAACCGAACAGCGATGCATATTTTCGAATTTACGCGGACGCTGATCGACATCGAGTCGATCACGCTGAACGAGGAGAAGGTCGGCGAGTACCTTTTCGACTATCTCTCGACGCTTGCTTCGCGCTACCAGGGCAAAGTGGAGCGCATGGACGTCGAGCCGCGCCGCTTCAACATATTCGCGCAGTTCGGCGACGCGCCGACGGTCACGCTTTCGACCCATCTCGACACGGTTCCGCCGTTTTTCGCGTCGCGCGAGGATGACGAATTCATCTGGGGCCGCGGGGCCTGCGACGTCAAAGGCATCATCGCCGCAATGATTTACGCCGCCGAGAAGCTGCTCGCGGACGGCGTGCGCAATTTCGGATTGCTGTTTGTGGTCGGCGAAGAGCGCAACAGCGTCGGCGCGTATCACGCGTCCAAGCATCCACGGGGATCGAAGTTTCTCATCAACGGCGAGCCGACTTCGAATCAGCTCGCCCTAGGGTCCAAAGGCGCGCTGCGGTTCGAACTCGAAGCGCACGGGAAGATGGCGCATTCGGCGTATCCGGAACTGGGCGAGTCGGCGATCGAGAAACTCCTCGATGTACTCGCGGACCTGCGCGAAGCGCCGCTGCCGACCGACGAGGTGTTGGGTCCGAGCACGTTGAACATTGGAACCATCACCGGCGGGCGAGCGCCGAACGTCATCCCCGATTACGCCAAAGCCGAAGTGTTTATCCGGTTGGTGGACGACGGCGGCGCGACGCGCGCGATGGTCAATCGCCTGGTGGGAAATCGCGTGGAGTTGACCGAGGTCCTCTGCATTCCGGCGTTGCGCATGAAAGCGCTGCCGGGCTTCGAGACCATGATCGCGGCGTACACGACCGACATTCCGGCGTTCGGCGGAGCGTGGGGCGAGCCGTTGCTGCTCGGTCCGGGGACGATCCACGTCGCGCATACGAGCGAGGAGCGCATTCCGAAACAGCAACTCCTGGATGCCGTTGGAATTTATGAGCGGCTGGTGAAACAGCTTTTAGGGCAGTAACAGAATCGCAATGAACAAGACAATCGACATCGGTATCCTGGGCGCCACGGGCATGGTGGGCCAGAACTTTATTCGCTTTTTGCAGGGTCATCCCTGGTTTCGCATTGCCTGGCTCGGCGCAAGCGACCGGTCCGTTGGCAAGCGGTACGCGGAGGCAACCACGTGGCGGCTCGAGGGCGAAATGCCGGAGAACGTCCGCGACCTGATCGTGCAGGAATGCGCTCCGTCGGGGATGACGCCGAAGCTGATGTTTTCGTCCATGGACGCGGGCGTCGCGACGGAGATCGAGAAGGTGTTTGCCGCTTCGGGTCATCTTGTCGTTTCCAATTCCAAGAACTTTCGCATGGAGGCGGATGTTCCGCTGCTGATTCCGGAGATCAATGCGGACCACTTGGGTCTGCTTCCGCTCCAGGAAAAGCGCGGCTGGAAAGGGCGCATCGTCACGAATCCGAACTGCGCCACGATGGTGGTCGCGGTCGCGTTGGCGCCGCTAAAGCCTTGGGGCATCCGGCGAATTCTGACGACGACGATGCAGGCGGTTTCCGGCGCGGGTTATCCCGGCGTTGCGTCGCTCGATATTCTCGGCAATGTGATTCCTCACATCGGCGGTGAGGAAGAAAAGATGCAGCAGGAGACACACAAGATCCTGGGAACCCTTACGGGGGGCCGCGTCGAGCCGCTGGCTGCCCCGCTTTCGGCCCATTGCAATCGCGTGCCGGTGGTCGACGGCCATATGGCAACCGTGTCGGTGGAACTTGACAAGAAAGCGACGGTCGGGGAGCTGATCGATGCGATGCGGGCGTTTCGGGGCGTTCCGCAGGAGCGGAAACTTCCGAGCGCGCCGGAACAACCACTGATCTACATGAACGAGCCGGACCGTCCGCAGCCTCGGCGTGACGCCGAACGCGGCAATGGCATGATCACGTTCGCGGGGCGCCTCCGAGAGTGCCCGGTGCTCGGATTCAAGTTCGTCGCGCTCAGCCACAACACGATTCGCGGCGCGGCCGGCGCGGCGGTTCTGAACGGCGAGTTGTTGGCCTCGGAAGGGCTGCTCGGATGATCGTGATGAAGTTCGGCGGATCGTCCGTCGAGTCCGCCGCTGCGATCGACAAAGTCGCGGAGATCGTCCGCGCGCGCCTGGACCGCCATCCGATCGTTGTGGTGTCGGCGATGGGCAAAACCACGAATCGCCTTCTCTCCATCGCCGCGGCCGCCGTGCGGGGAGACCGCGATCAGGCGCTCGGAGAACTGGCGAGTCTTCAGGCGTTTCATCTGGCGGAAGCCGACGGGTTGGGGCTCGAAGCCTTTCTCGAGGCGCAGTTCCAGGAGCTTTCGGAACTGGTCAAGGGCCTCGCGATCATGGGCGAGCTGACGCCCCGCGCCACGGACGCGATTTCAAGCTACGGCGAGCGGCTTTCAAGCGTGATCGTCAGTGCCGTATTTTTGGACAAAGGCATTACGGCGCGGCATATCGACGCGCGGACTCTGATCGTCACGGACTCCCGGCACACGCAGGCGGCGCCGTTATTTGCGGAGACCTACGATCGATGCGCGCGCGCCATCACCGCGGACTTCGTCTGGGTGATGGGCGGCTTTATCGGGTCCACGGCGGACGGAGTGACCTCCACGCTGGGTCGCGGCGGATCCGACTATACGGCCGCCATCGTCGGCGCAGGCATTCACGCGGAAGAAATCCAGATCTGGACCGACGTGGACGGCATGCTCACGTGCGATCCACGCGTCCTTGAAGGCGGGCGGCGCATCAAGGCTTGCTCGTTCGCCGAGGCCGCCGAGCTTGCGTACTTCGGCGCAAAGGTGCTCCACCCGGCGACGGTAGTTCCGGCGATGGAGCGGAACATTCCGGTCCGCATCCTGAATTCGCGGCGGCCGAACGTGGAGGGAACGCGCATTGTCGCGGAACCCGTCACGTGCCGCAACGTCGCCAAGGCCATCGCGTGCAAGCGGGACATCACGCTTGTCAACATCGTCTCGACGCGAATGCTGATGGCGCACGGCTTCCTACGGCGCATCTTTGAGGTATTCGACCGCTACGAAACGCCGGTCGATATGGTTGCGACGACCGAGGTGAGCGTCTCGCTCACGATCGACAACACCGCCCAGCTCGACAAGATTACGGCCGAGCTTCGCGAATTCGCCGAGGTCGTTGCGGAGGACAATCAGGCCATCGTTTCGCTGGTTGGAGACAGCTTGCGGCATACGCCGGGCGTGGCGGGCCGGGTCTTTGGAGCGCTCGACTCCCGCAACATCAAGATGGTTTCGCAGGGCGCGTCGCAGTTGAACATCAGCTTCGTCGTGGATGGGGCAGATCTCGTTCCGGTGGTCCGGTCGCTCCATCAGGAGTTTTTTGGCAATTTAGATTCAGCCGTATTCGACACGGAAGCCGCATGAAACTCGCACTCGTAGGCTATGGAAAGATGGGCCGGATGCTCGATTCGCTGGCCGCCGAGCATGGCTTCGAGGTCGTGGCCAGGATCGATCTCGGCGATTCGCTCGACCTGGCGCGCGGAGCGGATGTAGCGATTGAGTTCTCCACGCCGGAAGTGGCCGTCCCGAATCTGCTCGGCCTGGCGGAGCGCGGAGTGCGTACGGTGTGCGGTACCACTGGCTGGTTCGGAGATCTTCCGCAGGTCCGCGAGGCGGTTGAGAAAGCGGGCGGCGCAGTGGTTTACAGCCCGAATTTCTCGATCGGAGTGAATGTCTTCCTGCGGATCGCCGCCGAGACCGCGCGGCTGATGAAGGATCAGGCAAGCTACGGCGCATGGGCGTGGGAGATCCACCACGCGGCCAAGAAAGATGCGCCCTCCGGAACGCTGCTGAAGATCGTGGAAGAAATGCGCGCATCCGGTTACGACCGCGCGATCGATATCAGCTCCAACCGGGTCGGCGCGGTGCCGGGGACGCACGAAATCGGGTTCGACTCCGCGGCGGACACCATCACGCTGCGGCATACGGCGCGAAGCCGGGAGGGGTTCGCGCGCGGCGCCCTGAAGGCCGCTCAATGGTTGTGCGCGCATCCGGATCAGCGCGGAACCTTCGAGTTCCGCGACATCATTTTTAAGGGGTAACGGATATGTTTCAAGGATGCGGGACGGCGATCGTCACGCCGTTCAAGGCCGATGGCTCACTGGACGAAGGGACGCTCCGGAAGCTCGTTCGCAGGCAGATTGAGGAAGGCATCCACTTTCTCGTGCCGTGCGGAACCACCGGTGAAAGCCCGACGCTGACGCGCGACGAGCATTTGCGCGTTGTCGCGATCACGATCGAAGAGGCTAAGGGCAGGGTGCCGGTGGTGGCCGGCGCGGGCGGCTACAACACGCACGAGGTGATCGAACTTGCGCGCGAGATCGAGAAGCTCGGGGCGCAGGGCCTGCTGTCGGTGACGCCCTATTACAACAAGCCGACGCAGGAGGGCTTGTACCGGCACTTCAAGGCAATCGCGGAAGCGGTTCCGCTGCCGATGATCATTTACAGCGTGCAGGGAAGGACCGCGGTCAACGTCGAGCCCGCTACGCTGGCGCGTCTGGCGCAGATTGACAATATTGTTGCCGTCAAGGAAGCGTCCGGAAATATTTCGCAAATGGCCTCTGTGTTGCATCAGGTTCCTGAGAACTTCGCCGTGCTGTCGGGCGACGACGCGATTACGATTCCGCTCATCGCGCTCGGCGGACGAGGAATCATCTCGGTGGTGTCGAACGAGATTCCGGGTCCGATGTCGAAGCTCGCGCAAGCGGCGCTCGACGGCGACTACGCCACAGCACGGGCGCTGCAGCGCAAATGGCTTCCGCTAATGGAAGTCAACTTCGTCGAGTCGAATCCGCAGCCGGTGAAATGGGCGATGGCAAAGATGGGACTACTGGAACCGGTCTGGCGGCTGCCGATGTGCGAACCGACGGATGCGAGCAAAGCGAAGATCGAAGCCGTGTTGAAGACAACCGGTCTCCTGTAAGGACAAACGACCTGAATGCAAGCTGCTATTGAGCGGTTATTTGACGAGAAGCCGGCGCAGTACACCGAGGACCAATTCGCTTTATTCGCGCGTTTCAAGGATGCGCTGAACCGCGGCGAGGTTCGCTCGGCGGAGCCGGATGCCTCCGCGAAAAGCGGTTGGCGTGTGAACGCGTGGGTGAAGAAAGGCATTCTCCTGGGCTTCCGCATGGGCGCGGTGGTTGACATGTCGACGGATCCGGCGCGCCTTCCGTTTACCGACAAGGCGACCTGGCCGGTGAAGCGCGTGACGCCTGAAAGCGGCATCCGGATTGTACCCGGCGGATCGAGCATCCGCGACGGCTGTTACGTGGGACGCGGCGTTACGTGCATGCCGCCGATGTTCATCAACGCCGGAAGCTACGTGGGCGACGGCACGATGGTCGATTCGCATGCACTGATCGGAAGCTGCGCGCAGATCGGTTCGAACTGCCACATCTCGGCGGCATCGCAAATCGGCGGCGTTCTGGAGCCGGTTGGCGCGCTTCCGGTGATTATTGAAGACGACGTCCTGGTCGGCGGCAACTGCGGGGTCTATGAAGGCACGGTTGTCAAGAAACGCGCCGTGCTGGGTACCGGCACGATTCTCAATCGCTCGACGCCGGTTTACGATCTGGTCCGCGGCAAGGTGTATGCCGCGACCGACGATGAACCTCTGGTGATTCCGGAGGAGGCCGTGGTTGTCGCCGGTTCACGGGCGGTTACGAGCGGCGCGGGCAAGGAATGGGGCGTTTCGCTGTACACGCCGGTGATTGTGAAATACCGCGACTCGAAGACCGACACCAAGATTCAGCTCGAAGATCTGCTGCGGTAGCGTCTAGCCCTTTTTCTTCGAAAGGACTGCTCGTTCCAGGACAGCGAGCGTTTCGCGGGCGGCACGATCCCAGGTGAAACTCGCGGCGCGATCCGGCCCCTCGCGTGCGAGGCGGGCGCGTTCCGGTTCGTCGAACACGATCCGCTCCAGCGCATCCAGCATCAGCTCATCGTCTTCCGGCGGAAAGTACACGGCGCAATCGGCCGCTACTTCCTTCAGCGGCGCGATGTCCGAACACGCCAGCGGAAGTCCAGCCGCGATGGCCTCGAGGACCGGCATGCCGAAGCCTTCGAAGCGCGACGGATAGACGAAGGCGGTCGCGTCCCTGTATAGGCCGTAGAGGTCCTCCCGCGGAATCCAGCCGGTGAGGCGAACAGCCTTGGTCAGGTCCGCGAGTTCGATGGCGCGTTCGAGGCGTTCGGCAAAAAAGCCACGCAGGCCGGCGATGACGAGTTCATAGTCCGGATGGCGTCCGTGGAACCGCTGAAAGGCGCGGACCAGGCGATCCAGATTCTTGTGCGGATGCAGAGTAGAAACGCAGAGGAGCAGCTTGCCGGGCAGAGGCGCTGCGGCCCGCGCCCGAGCGATCTCGAGGAACTCCGGTTCCACGCCGTGCGACACGACGCGGATGATGTCCTCGTCCAGCCGGTAGTAGTGAAGCAGATCTTTGCGCGTCGCCTCGGACGGAGCGATGACGCCTTTCGACGCATGGGCGGACAGCCATAGCAACATTTGCCAGAACGGCAGATCGAACCAGCGGAAGTATTCGGGATGCCGCTTGTGCTGGAGGTCGTGAAAGGTGGTGACCCGCGGGATCCGGGTGAAGAGGGGCGAGGTAAAGCCGGGATTGAACAGGACGTCGATCTGCAGCCGGCTCAACGACGCCGGCAGGATGAGTTGTTCGAACAGTATCCGCGCGGGCCGCGAGGAGGCCGAGACATCCTGGGGAGAGCACGTAAAATTGTCGCGCGCGGGCACAATCGTCGATTCCGTTTCGCGGTTAGTGAATACGACGTACTCGTTGAAGCGATCGATGCGGGCAAACGCGTCGATCAACTCCCGCAGGTAGATTTCGGTTCCGCCCACACCGCCCGGGATCAGATACAGGGCGTTGATCCCGATTCGCATGGGTTACCTTGGCCTACCGAGGGCGAATTCGACCCGCGTCAGGCCGCTGCGCGCGGTGGCGTTGATCGGGTTCAGGGATAGCACCTTGCGATACTGCGCGGCGGCAGCGGCGAAGCTCGATAGATTCTCGTAGAAGCCGCCCCGATAGAGGTATGTGAGTTCGAAGGCAGGATCGATTTTCTCGGCGCGATCCAACGCGGCGAAGGCTTCCTCGTTTCTGGCGAGTTTGAAGAGAATGCGCGCTTTTTCGGCGAGCGGATGCGCGGACCGCTCGAGCAACTCGGCCTGATCGAGCTTCTGGATCGCCTCCTGAGGGTGGCCGGCGCAGTCGAGCGCGATCGCCCAATCCAGCGCCAATTCGTAGGACATTGGCTGTAGTTTGGCAGTGCGCGCGTACGCGTCGGATGCGACGTCGCAGCGGCCCATTTCGTAGTGGGCATAGGCAAGTTGGAACTGGGGACGCGCCTTGTTCGGCGACTTCGCGGCCGCATCCGTCCAAAAGACCAGAGGATCGCCCCAAACCTGGGCGCGCTGATACGTTCCGACGGCGCAAATTGCCAGCGCGGCGGCGAGCGCGGCGGCAAGCGGCGCGGCGCCGATCTTGATTCGCCGAAGAAGATCGACGGCCACCAGCGCCAGGCCGAGGAACGGCAGGTACAGCCTGCGTTCGGCGATCGGGTCGCGGATGGGCACGATTGATGAGGTTGGAGCAATCAAGAGTGCGAAGGTGAAAAAGCCAAACGCAGCCAGCGGATACTTCCGCCGCAGCACCAAGGCCGCGACAAGCAATCCGGCAAAGGCCGCCAGTCCGAAGATCGCGCCGTGTTCGAGCGGCGACCGCGAGAAGGGCAGGTCGTAATCCGCGTTCAGCCCGACCGGCAGGAGAAACAGGCGCAAATAGACCCACAGGACGCGGCCCTGGGTCCAAAGATAGTCGGTCCAGGGAAGGTCCTTCATGCCGAATCCAGCGGTGTCGGCTCCCGCCGTCGTGCGAATCACCCAGGCAAATCCGGCAATCGCGCCGACGCTCAGCGGCGCATAGAGCCGCCAGTTTTTCCGGATTCCATCGAACGAGAATGCGCCTTCGCGCGGATTGAAGAAGTAATCCGCTAGCAGCAAGACGCCGGGCAGGACGGCGGTGTGCTCCTTGGTGAGTACCGCCGCGCCAAATAGCAATAGAACCGCGGCGGCGACTTGGAAGGTGGCTTCCACGCGGGTTCGATACAGAAAT
Source organism: Bryobacteraceae bacterium (assembly GCA_039930685.1). Taxonomy (GTDB): domain Bacteria; phylum Acidobacteriota; class Terriglobia; order Bryobacterales; family Bryobacteraceae; genus JBBQWZ01. The sequence continues at coordinate 19,760 of JBDTTK010000006.1, forward strand.
ACGGTCAAGGCGGCGTAGGCAAAGAATACGCTCAGCGCCTCCGATCGGGACGCCACGTATGCGACGCTTTCCGTTTGGACGGGGTGCAGCAGGAAAAGGAGTCCAGCGAAAACGGCAAGGATGGTTGCGCGAGCGGCCTCGACGCCTTCGAGAAGCTTCCGGACGATCAGCCAAACGAAGATCGCGTTGAAGAAGTGCAGCAGAACGTTCACGGCGTGATAGCCGAACGCCTCCGTTCCGCCAACACGGAAGTTCGCCCAGAACGAGAGCATCAGCAGGGATCGGCCTCCGCCGATCCAGTGCAGGAATGGCCGCGCAGGAGCATCCGGGCTCAGGAACGGCAGATACCGGTCGTCGAACAAGAAGGGGCCGTTGAGCGCCGGTCCATAGACCTCGAACGCCGCAAAGAGGGCGAGCGT